>NZ_JAGWCV010000001.1:0-238484 GCF_020657735.1 Clostridioides sp. ZZV15-6383
TTAAGTTCTTTGCTATATTTTTTGTGTTTTTTAGACATAGAAAAACCCCCTTAGAGTATACACTTTTTAGACCTATTATAATGGCCTTTTATTTAAATGTCTACTATAAGGGGATTATACTAATTTTTAGACAGCCTCTTCTCATACATTTTATACCATGATAAAATGAATAATCTACTAATCTTCAATGTATATATTCACTTTACTAATGACACTCTATCACGTTTACAGCATCCAAACACTGCTCTATAATATTCTTATCACTTATACCTATTGCTGTTACTTTACTAGCTCCATTTAATATACTCTTATCACTTTTATTTGAAACTAAAGCTACAGGAACATTTTTTACAAGTGGTGATGCAACTAAAGCATAAACTAAATCATCTCCACTTGTTACATAGAACTCTTTTGCTCCATTATAGAACTTTTCAATAACATTTTTATTAGTTTGATATCTATCAGCACCACCAATTCTAGTTGCTCTATATCTACTCACTATGTAATTACTTAATGTAGACTCTCCTCCAATAGCATATACTGGAACAGGAGAAACTCCAAACCATGGGTCTAAATCCGTATCTTCTTCTGCTGAGGCTATGTCTTTTGTCAATATAATAGGAGCTCCATCTCTATACGCAACAGATGCAACACTCACTGCATCAGCTTCATCTTTAAATCCATTTACTAAAAACATTTTATCACTGCTTTTAATTTTTTCTATTTCAGCTGCAATTTTATAACTTGTATCTACTCTATCTACTCCATCAATTCTTATAACTTGCATTCTTCTCATAAGCAACATTTTTTCTACGTCTTTACTTATAGAATTTTCTCCACCTATTACATATATCTTAGTAACCCTATTAAGTCTTTGAAGTGTTGCTTCTGGTATATCATCCTTATTAGTTAATAAAATAGCTGCGTTGTTTACTCCTGCAAGACCACTAGCAGCAATACCATCTACCATTGTAGAATCAGAGTTGATAAGAACTGCTGTTGTAAAATCTTGCTTGTCTGAAATAAGCCCAGCTGTCTCATATTTATCTACCCCTTGAATATTTTCAATCTTATCTAGTGCGTTTATTGATGTTGGAAAACTAATACTTAACAATAGTGCTGAAATACCTAATGCTAATATCTTTTTACTAAGCCTCATGATTACCTCCCTAAAAACACAAATATATTTATTACTAGTATAATATAAAATCACTTAAAAATAGTATAAAAATAGTTACACTTTTTATATTTTAAATAATTCTAAATTAAACATAATTCATCGATTAAAATAACTTCATTCATTCTATATGCTAGCCCATCCCACGTTTTTTTTGACATATCTATAGACATCTTCTTATTTGATTTATTCAGTAAAGATTGTATTTTAGAATCTATTGAATTATACAAATTGTTTTCAAAAACATATAACTCTTCATCTTTTGGAATACCTTCTTTCTCCATAAAAGGTAGAGGAACATACTCTATCTTTCCAGAATCATTAATCTCACTACCAATCCATTCTTTAACACCAAGAATATCAGTACTAATTACATCTGTACCACAAGATAAAGCTTCTAAAACCACAACTGGTAATCCCTCATATAATGATGGTAACACAAATATTTGTGACCTGTTGAATAATTCAGCTAATTCTCTCTGTTCTAATTTACCTAGAAAATTCATCTTAAATGGAGATTTACTTGCTAGTTTGAATATCTCATTATATGATTCAATATCACTTCCAGTACCTGCAAAATTGACTTCTATTAAATCTTTACGATACTTTAATTTAGATATCGCTTTTATAAATGGAATAAGTCCCTTTGATTTGCATATCTTACCTGCAAATACTATTTTTATTTTATCATCTTTTACTTTGTAATTTTTATTATAAAAAATATCATCATTATAACCACTACCAATTACAACTACTTTATTTTCACTGACTCCAAAAGTCTTTATAATATCATATTTTTGATTTTCATGAAGGGCAAATATTAAATCCAACTTTCTTATATTTGATATTATGTATTCTTTCTCTAAATCAATAGTATTTAATTGTCTTAAACAAGTTCCATGACATATAGACATGACCTTTATATCTTTTACAATCTCTCTAACAAATGCAGTTAAAAGATATAAATGATGACATATTATAAGTTCTGGTTTAAAGTCATTCATAGCCTTATCTATATTTACTTTAAATTGATGTTTTAATCTATTTATCATGTCTATATTTAAATCTTTATATCTTGTACTTTCATATGGCATAGAATCACTCATGCCTACAACAGGAAAATTTAACTCTCCATAATTATACTTTACTGGATAAAAACTTACATCACTTGGAAAACAATTTACATCATCATTCACATCTATTCCTGCAATTACAGCTTGCTTATGACCTATCTTTTCAAACCCTTTTATCATGCCAGACAAGTATATACCACTACCTGTACTATTTGGTTTTTGTGTTATTATATGAAGAATTTTCACTTTTCGCTTACCTCCCTTCTAAAATTAAATAGTTTTATAAAGTCTAATCATTATATATATCTAAATATAAACAAGATGAATCATCTTTTACTTTAAATCTTGGTACTTTAATTGCTTTATAGTCATTATCTTCAAAATCTCTTACTTTGTTGTGTATATATCCTATACCAAATTTTTCTGCTATACGTATCAATTCTTCCTCTTTTATTAGATTATATCTATCGCATGCACTTGTAAAACCATCGCTCGTTAGCATCAATTGAAAATCTTTTTTTATTTCAATGTATCCATATATAGAATTTTCCACAGCTTCCTCATCAAAATCCAATATCCAATATCCATCTTTCGTATTTTTCTTCAACCTATTGCTTACTATTGTATCCATAACACTAGCTCTAATCTCATCAAATGTCATTTCTTCTAAGTTAGAAAGTTTGCTCATTTCATCAAATACAATATCATCAAATTTACAAATACTTCTATCTTTTATAACTTTAGAATCTCCATTTTTAATAAACAAAGCACAATCTCCTAATAAAAAATACTCTACTTTATTTTCATGAAATTTTACAACAGCTATAGAACTCGATGGTAAATCTAACTTTTTAACCTTAATCCCATTTAATCTTAATTCATACTCTTTTTTTACTTCTATTATTCCAGTATTAATAATACTCTTTAATGATTCTTCTTTATTTATATTTTTATATAGATACCTACTCCACCACTGAACATACCACCTTGCATCACTTTCATTTGATACTAAATTTTTTCCATTAAGTCCTGTAGCACCATCTAAAACCCATGCGCCAAATGGATTTATACCGACTACATCTTCATTGAATTTAGCTGTCCCTTGATTACATAATAGGCTATAGTTTCTTATATTTAAAGCCATATCAACCTCCAAATTGAATATCTAAAAATAAAGTTCTATTTAAAATTATACAGCAAATAAAAAAATCTACAACAAAACTTGTTGTAGATTTTTATTTAATCTATAATGTCTTTATATTTTCCATATTTTAATGATAGAATAATCTATTTTTAGTAAACGCCATAACTATATTGTACTTATTACAAGTCAATATAACATTGTCATCACGAATAGAACCACCTGGTTGTGCTATAAAGCTTACTCCACTTCTTTTTGCACGTTCTATATTATCTCCAAACGGGAAAAATGCATCTGAACCAAGTGCTACTCCTGTTAAAGTTTTAAGCCATTCCCTTTTTCCTTCTCCAGTTAAAGGCTCTGGTTTTTCTTCAAATAAGTTTTGCCATATACCATCAGCAAGTACATTCATATAATCATCAGAAAGGTATACATCAATAGTATTATCTCTATCTGGACGACCTATGTCTTTTTTAAATTTTAGGTTTAATACTTTAGGATGTTGACGAAGATACCAAATATCAGCTTTATTACCTGCAAGTCTAGTACAATGAATACGTGATTGTTGACCTGCACCTACTCCTATTACTTGTCCATCTTTAGCATAACAAACTGAATTTGATTGTGTGTATTTTAATGTAATAAGGGCTATAATTAAATCACGCTTTGCATTATCTGTAAAAATTTTATTATCAGTTGGAATGTCTTTTAATATGTCTTCATTTATTAATATTTCATTTCTACCTTGTTCAAAAGTAATTCCATAAACATCCTTTGTTTCAATAGGTTCAGGAGTATAATTTTCATCTATTTTTACAATATTATAGTTTCCGTTACGCTTTCCTTTTAATATTTCAAGAGCTTCATCTGTATATCCTGGAGCTATTATACCATCAGAAACTTCTCTTGCTATAATAGTTGCAGTCTCTTTGTCACATACATCTGAAAGTGCTATAAAGTCACCATAAGAAGACATTCTATCTACTCCTCTTGCCATTGCATAAGCACAAGCTAATGGAGAAAGCTCTAAATCATCAACAAAATATATTTGCTTTAAAGTATCTGATAAAGGTACTCCTACTGCTGCTCCTGCTGGACTTACATGTTTAAATGAAGTTGCTGCTGGAAGACCTGTAGCTTCTTTTAATTCTTTTACAAGTTGCCAACTATTAAATGCGTCTAAAAAATTTATATATCCAGGTTTCCCATTTAATACTTCTATAGGAAGTTCTCCATTTTTTATATAAATCTTTGATGGTTTTTGGTTTGGATTACAGCCATACTTTAATTCTAGTTCTTTTGCCATATACTCATCCCTCTCTATAATAAATTAATCATAAGTTTGATTAATCCTATATTAATTAAATTATTCGTACTAATAAAATTATATGGTATATTTATCCATTAATCAACTATATTTTTTAAAACTCCTATTCCTTCGACTTTACATTCAACTATATCGCCATGTTTTAAATATACTTGAGGATTCATTCCCATAGCAACACCTGCTGGAGTTCCAGTTGAAATTATATCTCCTGGCTTTAGAGTCATCCCTCTTGATAAATCACTTATTACAGTAGGTATATCAAATATAAAGTATTCTGTATTAGAATTCTGTCTTACTTCTCCATTTACCACACTACTTATATCTAATTTTAAAGGATGTTCAAATTCTTCTTTATGTACTATGCAAGGTCCCATAGATGTATGTGTATCTAAGCTTTTTCCTCTAAACCATTGAACATGTTTATCTTGAAGTGCTCTTTCACTTATATCATTCACTATTGTATATCCAAATATATATTCATTAGCATCCTCTTTTGATATGTTTATACCTTCCTTACCTATAATTACTGCAAGTTCTGATTCATAATCCAACTTCTCTACCAAATCTCCATGTAAACTTATCTTATCATCTACTCCGATTATTTTGTCTGCTCTCTTAGAAAAATAAATTGGATAATCTGGCATAACTACATTTTTTATAACTCCATCTGGGATTTCATTGACATGGTCTTTATAGTTTAGACCTAAACATATAATATCTTTTTTAGGTCTTACAATTGGGGAACATAATTTAACTTCTTCTAACTTATAACACTTTGCATTTTCAAATGAATTGTTTTTTATTTTTTCTAAATCTCCTGTAGATACATTTTCAATAAAATCATTCATATCTGTATATAATTTACTTAATCCCAAACTATTAATTTCATATATACTATTTGTTTCTGAGTTAAATACACCTATATTTTCTTCATTGCCAGTACAGAAAGTTACAAATTTCATTTTTATTCCTCCATTCAATAAGTTGATTAATAATATTTTATTTTTATTAGTTTATATAAATTGTAATAGTTGACTTTTAAACATATTAAATCTCCTCATTCCAATAATTTAAATTAACTTCTAGTGTTATCTACATTATACACTTTAATTCATAAAATAGATTACCTGAAATATACTATATATATTTATTCCAGTAATAATTATAGTCATATACGAGAACATATATTTAACTCTTTTATCATCCATATTTTTGCTAATAGATGAACCTATAATTCCTCCCAGCACTGCTCCTATTATCATAAAAGGTAATCCAGATAAATCATATATACCAAACCTTGTATTTATGAAAACTGTAACTAACTTTGAAATATTAGAAAATAAAATAGTTATAATAGAATTAAATGCAGCTTCTTTAGCTGATAATCCAAATAATATTGTAAATACAGCTACATTTATAGGGCCTCCACCTATTCCTAAAAAGGAAGATATAACCCCTAAAAAAATTCCAACAATAAAATATGTAATGTTAGTATTAAACCTAACATTTAAACTTTTATCTCTATATAAATATACCTCTACTAACAAAATAATCATTATAATATTTTGAGTTATTTTTATTAGAGAAGGATTATTTACATATGAAATAGATAAATCTAATAACCTTTGACCTATAGTCCCTCCTAATACTGACGCTCCAGCAATTAAAATAAGTCTAAAGTTTATTTTAAAAAGTTTTGATTTAATTTGCCTATATACAGAAACAATTGCCATCAATAACACAGTAAATGATGATAATATACTTATTGTCGAAATGTCAAATACCCCAATCAAATCTAGTACTGGCTTTATTATTACACCTCCACCAATACCTGTTATAGCTCCTATAGTTGTTGCAAGTATGGCTATTGAAAATAAAATTACATTCATTTAAAATCATCCTAACTAAATTTACTCTACTTAAAATCCTTTGATTATACATAATTTTTAATCACTTTAATTTAGGATTGTAAGTACAAAAACTATTTGTGTATTTGACACTTATATATTAACTCTGATATTTTTTCTAAGTCATTAAAAGTAGACATTAGAAAATCTTTATATCCACAGTAGTCGTTACTAGAATCAATATACATAGAACTTTTCATTCTTTTACATCCACCACCACATATTCTATAAAAATTACAATTTAAACAAATATTTTCTTTATTTATATCTTTATGTAAAAATTCTTGCATTGTAGATTTTCTTAAAATATCCAATAAAGTATTATCTTTTATATTACCTAAATTAAAGTTATCTAGTACATAAAAATCACATGGATATACACTTCCATCAGCCTCTATTACAAATTGTGGTTGGCATTTTCCGATTATCCCACAGGTGCTTGGAATTCCTGTAATTAAAATGGATATAAGGTTATCGAACAAATTAATACTTATATAATTACCTTTATTAAACTCATTTTTCCAAAACTTAAATATTATTTTATAAAAGTATGCAAAATATTTAGGTTCTAAAGAGTACTCTGACTTAGTTTCACAGTTTAAGTCATCTAAACAAGGGATAAATTGTATATATTTTACCTCGTTTACTTTTATAAAATTAAAAACCTCTTTGGGATTAAGCGCAATCTGATTTGTCAAAACACATAGTATGTTAAAGTCTATTTTATATGTTTCCAGTAGTTTTTTTGTATTTATTACATCTATATAACTTCCCTTATTATCTGAATATACACGATTTTTATCATGTAAATCTTCTAGTAAATCTAATGATAATCCTACTAAAAAATTATTTTTCTTTAAAAACTCACACCATTGATTATCAATAAGCGTTCCATTCGTTTGAATAGAGTAATTTACTGTTATATTTTTTTTCATTTTACTAACATACTCAATAAAATATTGGAAAAATTTTAATCCTGTTAAAGTTGGCTCTCCACCTTGAAAAGCAAATGTAACTATATCTCCATTATTCAAAATTTCAAATGTATTATTTACTATGTTTTTTACAGTATCTTCCTGCATAACACCATAGGATTTTACTCCTCTTAAATCACTCACATTTGCATAAAAACAATATCTACATCTCAAATTACATAACGATGAAACGGGTTTAATTAAAACTGATATACTTTTCATTATAAAAAACCTTCTTTATTATATATTTTTACTTGTTTAATGTTTTTACTTGTTTAATATTTTCTACTTATCAGATAATAGTCTATAATATTCATCTCTTCCTGGATAAGCTCTACCCTCTTCTATTTCTGTTTTCCATCTATTTGAACCTGTCCCTTTTACAGGACCTTTTAAAAGTGGGTCATGCGTTTCTAACATCCAATTATCAACTTTCTTTCTCAATTCATTTGCTATATCTTGATAATCTGAATCATTTATTAGATTATTTTCTTCTAGTGGGTCTTTTCTTAAATCGTAAAGTTCTTCTTTCTCATTAGGAACATAGAATTTATCTCTTACAGCTTTACCAGATAAGCTTAAATGTGAATCAACTGTAATATATATTTTAGGTCCATCTTCAAAGTTTCTAACATAGCTATATTCATTAGTTCTTATACCTCTCATTGGTCTATACTGGTCATGCCATGTCATTTCTGTAAAAAATGAATCTCTTCCTATATCTTCACTTGTCTTTAATAACTTAACAAAACTTTCTCCATCTATATTTTTAGGGATTTCAGCTTCAATTAAATCTAGTATGGTCGGAAGTAAATCAATATTACATAATAATGCTTCTTTTTTCACGTTTTTTTGAGAGGATTCAGGTAATACAATTATAAGAGCTGTCTCTAATCCTGCTTCTTTTAACATTCCTTTAGCTCCTGGAAAAGCAACACCATGGTCTGTTGTAAAGATAACAATTGTATTTTTATCTAATCCTGTTTCTTCTAATTTATTATATATTTTGCCTATTGCATCATCCAATACTTTTGCTGAACCATTGTATAGAGCTATATCTCTCCTTACATCCTCTGTATCAGGTAAAAACTTAAATACCTCTACTTCATCTAGTCCATCTGCATATGGTTCATATTCATCAAAATCTCTATGAGTCTCAAAAAATCCAACATTTAAATAAAATGGTTTTTCTTGATTTTTTTTATATGTTTCCAAAAATTTAATCACTTCTTCAGCAACTCTCGGAGCTCTATCACCTGGAACTGATATAAAGTTATCATATCCTAAGTCATAAGTTGAAGAAAATACTCTATCTTCTATTGGTGGAGCTTCATTTATAGTTTCATGACTTAATCCTATTAATGTTGTCTCATATCCATTTTTTTGTAACTCCATAGGAAGTGTTGTATGTTTAGCATCTATACAAAAACCTAGATGTGCAAGTCCAATTAATCCATTATTATGAGGATACAATCCAGTTAAGATACTACCTCTACTAGGGCTACATTGAGGTGCAACACAAAAATAGTTATCAAATTGAATTCCTTTTTTAGCTAGTTTATTTACATAAGGAGTTTCTACATTATATCCATAGCTATTAAATTTTCTTCCACTATCATGAGAAATCATAAGTAAAATATTTGGTTTCATTAATATTACCTCTTTCTATTATTGTCTATTTATTTACTGTAAAATGATACTGTTTCATAAGGTTTTAATCTTAACTTAGGTTCTAAATCTCTCTTTGTATAATTTCCTATTAAATATGTAAATGGTTTTTGTAAAAATTCTTCACTAATATCTACTTCAACTTCATAATCATAGAAATTATTAAATACTATTAACTGTTCATTTTCTAAGCTTCTTAAATAAGCATAAACCTTATCATTATCTAACAAAATCCCTTTGTAACTACCTTCAGATATAATGTCCAATTCTTTTCTTAAAGATATTAGACTTTTATAGAAGTTAAAAATTGACCCTTCTTTAAGCTCCCTTTCAACATTTATCTCTTTATAATTTTCAGCTATTTTAATCCATGGTATCCCATTTGTAAATCCAGCATTTAACTTACTTGACCATTGCATAGGCGTACGACTATTATCCCTAGACTTAAATTTTACAATATTCATTATTTCTTCTTTCTCAACTTCATTTCTCAACAGCTCATTGTATGCGTTATGAGTTTCAACATCCAAATAGTCATTGATTTCTTCAAAGCTTGGATTTATCATACCGATTTCTTCACCTTGATATATATGGTGTTCCTCTTAGTAAATGTATTGTTGCAGCTAACATTTTTGATGCTTCTACCCTATATTCTTCCTTGCAAAATCGACTAATTGCTCTTGGTTGGTCATGATTATTCCAAAATAAGGCACTCCATCCGCCACCTTTTTCGATTTGTTCTTGCCATTCATTTAAAATCTTTTTTAACAGTATAAAATCAAAGGGTCTGTTACTCCACTTTTCTCCATTTTCATAATCTACTTTTAAATGATGAAAATTAAATGTCATTGAAAGCTCTTTTTCTTTAGGATTGGAATATAATATACAATTTTTAATAGTTGTTGAAGACATTTCTCCAACAGTCGTTATACTTTCAAGCTTTCCAAAAGTTTCTTTGTTCATTTCTTTGATAAACTCATGAACAATAGGCTTGTCTGTATACATTTCTTTGCCTACATTATTTGTAGAATCCTTCAAATCTTCGTCTTTACCAATTACGTTTATTACATCAAACCTAAACCCTTTAACCCCTTTATCCAACCAAAAAATTTATAACTTTATATAGTTCTTTTCTGACTTCAGGATTACGCCAATTTAGGTCAGCTTGTGTAATATCATATAAGTGTAAGTAATATTTATCTGTATCTCCAAACTTAGCCCAAGCACTTCCCCCAAATTTAGATTTCCAATTTGTTGGTGGTCTATTATCTTTTTTTCCATCTCTGATAAAATAGAAATCTTGATATTTTTTATATATAATCAGCAATATCATATCCATTATCTTTTTGTGGTAACACAAAAAATGGGTTAATCCAAATTATATCCACCCCTAATTTATATAAATAAGGTAATTTATCTATAATTCCTTTTAAATCTCCTATTCCATCATCATTAGAATCATTAAATGACTTTGGATATATCTGATAAATAGCTTTTTTTTGAAATCCATGTATAAAACTTCCTTTCTTTTTGTCTAGACAAATTTTATATATTTATGATAAACCTTTTCGTTATCAAAATCAATATTTAATCTAAATAAAAAATATAATCTCAATCTTTTTTTATTAATCACATAGTATTCCTGTTTTTCCAAAGCTATACAATATATTTTATGACAATCAATATAAAAAACAACTAGGATAACGTTGACATAGGAAATTGTCTATGGTATATTAATTTCAAGATTTGTCTATACAACATTACATTTTAGGGGGAGGTAATTTTATGAGTATACAAAAAGAAAATGCGCACCATAAAGAACAGGTTGAACAAATTCTTGAAGCAATTGGTGGAATAGACAATATAATATCTGCAACACACTGTATTACTAGATTAAGATTTGCTCTACATTCAGAAAATAAAGTTAATGTAAAACAGTTAGAGCAAATAAATATAGTAAAGGGAAGTTTTACTTCAAATGGTCAATTTCAAGTTATTATAGGTCCAGGACTTGTAAACAAAGTTTATTCTATATTGTTAGAAATTACTGGACTCAAAGAAGCGACAAAGGCTGAGGTTAAGGAGATTTCTACTAAAAAATTAAACCCACTTCAAAGAGCTATAAAGGTGCTAGCAGATATATTTATTCCTATACTACCTGCTATAGTTGCCTCTGGTTTATTAATGGGTATAAACAATCTACTTGCAAATCCAGGAATTTTCTATGAACAACCTTTTTTAGAGGTTCATAGCAACTGGGCTGGCATATCTAATATGATTAATCTTATTGCAAATACTTCATTTGCATTCTTACCAGCACTAATAGGTTGGTCAGCTGTCAAAAAGTTTGGAGGAAATCCTGTACTTGGTATTGTATTAGGTCTTATTTTAATTAATCCAGATTTAATGCCTGGTGCACAATACTCTAAAACACCTGAAGCTGTTACTTATTGGAATATATTTGGGTTTAATATTGCTAAAATAGGTTATCAAGGCCAAGTAATTCCTGTTCTATGTTCTTCTTATCTTTTAGCAACAATCGAAAAGTTTCTGACTAAAAAAATCCCTGAGATGGTTCAACTTATTTTTGTTGCTCCTCTTACATTATTAATAACAGGTTTTCTAACTTTTTCTGTTATAGGACCTGTAACAATGTCATTTGCTAACTTAATCACAAATGGAATCCTTGGATTATTTGAAATTAATGCAATACTTGCAGGTGCATTGTTTGGATTTATATTATCTCCATTAGTTATAACAGGAATGCATCACTTATTCTTAGGTATAAACTTACAAATGATAGGTACTTTAGGATTTGCAACATTATGGCCAATACAAGTTATGGCTAGTCTTGGGCAAGGTGCAGCAGCTTTAACTATGTTTTTCATATTAAAAAACAAGAAAATCAAAGGAGTTGCATTAACAGCTGCAATTTCAGCTTGGCTAGGTATTACTGAACCAGCAATATTTGGTATAAACTTACGTTATCGTTTTCCTTTTATGGCCTCTATGATAGGTGCAGGTATCGCTGGAGGAGTTGTATCTTACTTTAATGTTAAAGCGGGTTCTATAGGAATATCCGGTATTCCAGCATTCTTATCTATATTTACAGAACAATGGGGTGTTTATTTCTTGGCAATGGGTCTTTCTATAACGATTACTTGTATACTTACATACCTATTCTCAAAGAGTAAATATTTTAATAAAGAATTTATAGAAAATTAAAGAAACACATAAATCAACTGTACTGCACTCCAATTTTTGAACCAAAAATCTAACGATTGGAATGCAGTACATTAGACGCTCTTTTTTAGTACTAAAGATTTCTTCGTCTTGCAAAATCCACAAATCTAAATGTGTCAACTCTATGTCTGGATTCATGATACTGAAATAACCTTGTATCTTCTAAATATACTTCACTTCTTATCACTACAACATGTGTATCTGTTCTAATATCTAGCAACAGCTTATCCTCTTCTGTAACAGGATTTACTGTTACCTCTCTATTTGCATAACCTATTTTTAATTCTAGATTTTTCTCTATATAATTAAATATTGAACTTTGAACTGCCCTTAATGGTATTTCTGGTATTATTTCAAATATAAAATAATCTTTATCTAAAATAACAGCTTCTCCATTAATTTTTCTAAGTCTTTCAACTGATATGACCTTAGTTTTTGTATCTATATCTAACTTCTTACAAATTTCTAAAGGCATAATCTCTTTTTTATTTTTGAGTACATTTATTTCCGTATCTAAGTTTTTATTTCTTTGTAACTCGTCGAAACTAATTAGCCCTGCTCCTTCTATCTCAAACTTATTTATATCTAAAACAATAGCACCTTTACCCTGTTTTTTTTGTATAAAGCCCTTCTCTAATAAAAGAGCCTGTGCTTTTCTAATAGTTTCTCTTGATACTTGATATTTTTGAGCAAGCTTTACTTCCGTTGGCAGAAGTTCTCCTATTTCATACACATTATTTCTTATGTCTTTTTCTAAATCTAAATATATTTCATAAAATTTTTTCAAGTAAATCACTCTCATTCATAATTAATATTCATACTTATCCCATTTTATATAAATATCATATTATAGACTAAACTGTCAAATATTATTAAATTTAAAAAAATCACTTCAACAATATAATTAATTATTTACTATGCAATACCTCCAAACAGCTAACAATTATTGTTGGTCTCCATACAACAAATGAAGAAGAGTACCTAACAGAGATTTAGATACCTCTATTGAATATTCTTAAATGATTTTGCTTTTTTGAATGTCCATATTCCCAGTAATAACAAAGCAATACTAGGTAATATAAATGGGAAATCCAAGTTAATACTACTTAATGGTGCGAATATCATCATCCCTAATGGCGTTGCTAATGTGCTAAATAAATCAACATAAGAAAACATTCTCCCTATATAAGTAGGGTCACTATATTCTTGTACCATGGTAATAATTGGTGTGTAATACAATGGACTTCCAATCCCCATAATGAGCATAAATAATGCGAATAACCAAATTGAGTTTGCATAAATTAGTAACCCCATTGATAACCCAAAAATACAAATGGAATAGCCCACGAGTTTCATATGTGAAATGGTTATTTTTTTATACCCTAAATAAAGACTTCCTAGCAAGGCTCCAATTGAAAATGCCATTTCGACACACGTCAAAACCCAGACATCATCATCCAAGCGAGTAGAAGCTAATAATGGTGTTAATTGTGACGCTGGAACAACAAGGATATTGAATAGTGTATAAAGGCTTATGATAGTTCTAAGTTTAGTTGATTTTGTTAAGTATTGAACCCCTTGTTTAAGCTCTAACCATCCATTTTCAGAAGAGTGTCTTTCTTTGTTTTTGATTGGGATAATTAGTAGCAGTAAAATACCAATAACAGCAGTGATAACATCTATCATTAAAACAACGCTAAGAGAGAAAAAACTCAATGCAATACCAGCAAATGCAGGTGAAATAAGTTGAATAATACTCCAAGTGGTTGTTGAGTAACTATTTGCCCTCATTAATTCTTCTTGTGGAATAAATGAGGGCAAGATGCTTTTTGTTGCTGGCATTTGGATACCACTTCCAATAGAACGCAGACTATTAAAAACATATATCCATAGAATAGAGTTGTTTCCACTTGCATAAATAACAGCTAAACACAATGTAGAAAGAGCAATGAAGCTATCAGAAAGCATAATAATCTTCTTCAAAGGGAAGCGGTCAGCAATTACTCCACCCACAAGCATAATAAGTGCCTGTGGTAGAAAAGTCGTAATTGTAATACCCGTAATTGCTATACCTGAATTTGTTTGTAGAGTTACATACCAGATTAGCGATAAAGAGACAATAGAAGACCCTAGCATGGAAACAGTTTGACTAGTCATAAAAATAAGTAACTTTCTTTGCCAACTTAATTTCATAAATACCTCCCAGTAATTCTTTTTAAATTTTCTTTTATTTGTATTTCATCAAAAATATTTGTATAAGTAGCTATAGAAGATTGTATAGATTTCTCGACAGATAATTATTCCACTATTTATTCCAGCCCCAAGTCCAACATCAATAATTTAATCTGCTGAAAGCCATGAATTAAATTTGAACACATGAAACAAGCTTTGGAATACCAATTGGTAAACTCGCATAATCCATAAAAAATTCTTTTGGCTCAGTAATAACACTCTGTTTCAAAAAATTAATTTCTTGCATATAAATCATCTCCTGTCATAATCATGTTAGGTCATGACACAGTGTTAGGTGCAAGAGGAAATTTTAAAATAAAACACATATAATAAAAGAACCAATAACAAAGTCTTTATTCCTTGTTATTGGCTGCTACTTTTTTAAAGAGGTACATAGTCGATGAATTATTCTATAATCTTCCAAATTGTCTTGTTTTTCCAAGATCAATTCATATTGTGAAATTTGTGTTGTTTTTATTTGCTGTTATAAATATTCCACACCAACAATTGCCGTAGTTTGATTATATTCTTGCAGATAGATTGGCTTCACTAGCTTTACAATCTGATGTCCTATACTGAATGTAATCGTTGATGTATCGTTTAGAAGCTTGTAAGAATTAATATTCTGTTGACTCAAAGCCCTGACTTTGTTTCCATAATATTCAAAGCGTAGTTTGACATTTGATAGTAGTTTGACATTTGATAATGGTTTATCAGTATCTTCATTAATCTTCTGGACTTTCACATTTCCTAATTTGATGATGTTGACTTTAAAGCTCGTTTGTTTAGAGCTTTCTAAGTGAAATTCCAACATAGCTTGCTCATTTAATTTTTTATAAGCAATCTAAGCACCTACTTCATTTTATGGAACTTTATGATAAGTAACATTTCCATTATTGGAGTTAGCACTTGGTGTAATCGTAATAATGTTACCCTCTTGTTTTAAATTGGCGTTTGTTAAGTTGGATTTTAACATCATATTGATTAATCAAAAAAAGACGCTCATTTTTTATGAACGCCTTCCTGTAAACTATCAGCTATATATACAAATATTTTTATTATCTACCTAATAAATATAGCAAATAAGCTCCTCAATAGTATACAAAGCCCTACATCTCTAAACCTTGATTTAACTAATCCAAGCACAATACCAAAAACAGTACCTATCATAACTTTTGAAATAATAACTTCAAAGGTGTAGCTTGAATTGTTATACAATATTATGTAATTTCTTATAACATCTATATATCCTATATTATAAATTCCAGACAATATAGATGTTATACAGATAATTTTACTCTTTGACTTTATAAAATTACTTAGATAGTTCCATATATATTCTCTAAAAAATAACTCTTCAAATATTGGAACTATCAATACAGACAAAGTCATCATAGTTACATTAAAAAATATATATCCCTTAGTGCAATAAGTTGCAATTATTGCTAAAGATAAAACCACTATAAAAAGTATCAGCTTACATTTTTCAATAAGTATATTGTTTTTATGTTCTTCAAAAGCCTCTGTGATTTTTCTATTTCTCACCTTGTTATACAAAGAATTATCTTTTAAAAATAAAATTAATGATAAGCCAACTAATGTAAAAGAAATTAAGTTTATAATATTAAAATTTTCAAGAGTAAATTCAAATTGACTTAGAAGTACATAATTCAAAATCATCCTTAATATTTGAACTATAAACATCAATAAAATAGAATCTATTATACATTTTTTATAACTATACTTCATCCCAATTTAAATCACCCCATGTATATGCTAATCGTAAAGTCCATTTAATACTCTACTTACAGTTGCTTTGCTCCAATTTGTTTGATTTGAAATTTCTTTATAACTTAAGCCATCTCTTCTTAAACTCTTTATATTATTTATATCATCATCAGTAATTTGTTTTTCTTTTGGCTTAAGGCTATTTTTATAGCTTCTTAGTCTATCCAATTCTGATTTCAAACTATCTACCTCAAACTGTTTTTTTTGAAGTTTACTCTCATAAGAATCTCTCATCTCATTAAACTCTTTAATGTAGTTTACTTTCCAGTCCTCATCCATTTTTGTTTTAAATATACCCATATTTTAACCTCCTTAAATTTTGTTACTCAAGTTATGTATCGATTATAAACATTAATTTCTATATTTATCTTTAAAATCCTTGTACATAACCCCTAGATAAGTTAGTAAAATTCAGATATATTTTTACAATTTTAAGTATATATTAACAATATCAAAAAATATAATGTCTTAATACAACATATTATATATTAAAAGCTATTAAAGTGAACCTTTTCATAGTCCAAATCAGAGTCACAGTATGCTCTCTTCTCTTCATCAGGATATCCTATAGAAATTATACACTCCACACTGTACTTATCAGGTATTTTTAACTCATCTCTAACATATTTATCAGCTTCTATATTATCATCATGTATCCTATTTCTTACTTGTATCCAACAAGAACCTAATCCTAGTTCATGAGCTTGAAGTTGTATATATGAAGCAGCTATACTTGCATCCTCTACCCAAACATCATTTTTTTCCTTATCTGCAATAATTACAATAGCTAAAGGTGCATTTTTTAAGAAAAATCCACCACCTTTAACTCTACATTGAGATAAATTAATTAACTTTTCTTTGTCATCTACCACTATAAATTCCCATGTTCTAAGCCCCTTTGATGATGGAGCTAAAAGAGCAGCTTTTAATATTTTATCTAATTTTTCTTTTTCTACTTCAATATCCTTGTATTTTCTAATACTTCTTCTTTTCTTTAGAAATTCAATCATCTAAATCATCCCTTTCATAATAGTATACACTAGGTTATATTATGCTCTTACTAATACTGAAAATCTATTATTTACCCCTTGTATTATAAATGCTTTTTATAATATTTTATCATAACAGTAGAAAGATTTCTCCTTTCCTAAAAAACTCATTTCTCCAATTTTGATAAAACCGCACTTTGTAAGTAGTGAATTCATTTTTGAATTTATTGAATATGTGTCGCTCTTTAAGTAGTATACACTGTTTTCTCCAGCTAATTTTTCAGCAAAATCAACTAATTTAGATGCTATTCCTTTCTTTCTAAAATTTGGATTTACAGCCATTCTATGTATTACTATTGCTTTTATATTAGATGACCAATTTAAGCCTAAATATTCTTCTGGCTCTTCATAATTAAGACATATAAACCCTGCTACTTCTCCATCCACTTCATAAATATATAAATCTTGTTTCTTAATATCTGAAACAAAGTCTTTTTCTAATGGGTAATTTTCATCCCATTGTGTATTATTATAAGTCTTCATTTCTTCCACTGTAGATTTTATAATTTTCATAATGCTTTCTAAATCATTCATGTTCGCTTTTCTAATCATAAAAATATCTCCTTAAGTTAATGTATTTATTTACTATCTCTTTACTTTAAACCATTCATTTTCTACGTTTTTGCTCATTTTTTCTAATAATTTAGTTGCCACTTGTTTTTCTTCATCTGTAAAGTTCTCAAAACATATCTCTATACTTCTATTCTCTTCTTCAATTATCAACTCATAAACTTCCAAAGATTTATCAGTTGGAGTTAAATTATATCCTCTTTTATCAAACTTATCCTGCTTTTTATCTACATATCCTGCCTTTATTAATTTTTGTATAGCCTTGGTTGTTGTAGCCTTGTCTACCTTTAACATATTTGATAATTCCACAAGATTTATACCAGGGTTTTCACAGATTCTTGTCAAAAATGTAAATTGTCCTTTTTGTAACTTTAATTCCTTGTACTTAATATCATTTATTGAATTTACTACTCTAGATAAAGTACCTACTTCTCTTAATATATTACTATATAAAGTCTTAATCAAACACACCTCCACCGAACCTCCCACAACTAAAGTCACAGGTTTTCTGCTTCATAGAATTTCGCATAATCAATATATTCATTTTTAGTTGAAAGTTCAACTTTATTTGAATTTTACCATATATTGGTTGAAAGTTCAATTAAAAACAATAAATTTATTTAATCTTTCTTTGTCTATTAATCAATTAATTTTAAAATTAAAATGGGTCTCTCAAAATGAACTTTTTCGTTTATGAGGAACTCTCTTTTGTATAAAATAAATACATTTTTATCATTTCAACAATGAAAAAAGGCTTCTCTCTATTTTGAGACAGCCTCTTTCTTTTAATCTATATTCTACTTTTTCCATAAATAAAATCTATATAATGTATTTACACACTTCATCCGCAAACTCTGTAGTTGAAGCTGAACCACCTAAATCTACAGTCAATTTACTTCCTTCAAGAAACACTTTTTCTAAAGCTGTTTCTATTTTTTGTGCATTTTCATATTCACCTAAATATCTAAGCATCATTACTGATGATTGAATGAGTGCTGTTGGGTTAGCTTTATTTTGACCAGCTATTTGTGGAGCACTTCCATGGACAGCTTCAAATATCGCACAGTCTTTACCAATATTTGCACTTGGAATTATACCTAGACCTCCAACAAGCCCAGCACCTAAATCAGATAGTATATCTCCATAAAGATTTGGCATTACCATTACATCGTAATTTTCTGGATTTAAAACTAAGTTCATAGCTGCTGCATCCACAATCAAATCATCATACTCTACACCATGTTTTGATGCTACTTCTCTAAATACATCTAAAAACAATCCATCAGACATTTTCATTATATTTGCCTTATGTATAGCTGTAACTTTTTTTCTCTTATTGTCTTTAACATAGTTACATGCGAAATCGACAATTCTCTCACTTGCACCTCTTGTTATTATCTTTATACTTTCAGCTGCATAATCACCTATTTTATGCTCTATTCCAGCATATAAATCTTCTGTATTTTCTCTTACTACTACTAAATCAACATCTTCATATCTTGATTTTATACCTTTAAAACTTTTAATAGGTCTCAAATTAACATATAAATCTAATGCCTGTCTTAGAGTTACATTTACACTTCTAAATCCTTTACCTACAGGAGTAGTAATTGGACCTTTTATAGCTATTTTATTCTTCTTTATACTATCTATAATATATTCAGGAAGTGGAGTACCATACTCTTCAATAACTGCCTCTCCTGCATTAACTTCTTCCCATTCTATTTTTACCCCAGTAGCTTCTACTACTTTTTTCATAGCTTTCGCAACTTCTGGTCCTATTCCATCGCCTGGTATAAGTGTCACTTTATACATTCAATATTCCCTCTTTTCATATTAATTAGCTTGATTTTTAGTGTAATTTAATTTTCCACCAGCTTTTAATACATCCACTTCTTTTGCTGATAATTCTACTTTAACCTTAAAAGAAGTTCCTTTAGTTGTGTTCTTAACTTCCAAAATTCCATTAGCTAAATTATCTAAAATATTTGGTATCTCCAGACTATCTAAAAGAGATAGGTTTTCATAATCTTTCTCATCACAAAACTCTATTGGAATTATACCACTATTTATCAAGTTAGCCTTGTGAATTCTTGCAAAACTCTTCACTATTACCCCTTTAACACCTAAGTATAATGGTGCTAAAGCTGCATGCTCTCTACTTGAACCTTGACCATAATTATCTCCACCAACTATAAATCCTCCACCATTGTCTTTTGCTCTTTGAGGAAACGCTGTATCTACAGTGTTAAAACAATAGTTTGCAAGATATGGTATATTACTTCTAAAAGGAAGTAACTTAGCATTTGATGGCATTATATGGTCAGTAGTTATATTATCTTCTGTCTTTAGTATAATTTTTCCATCTATAGACTGACTTAGCTCTGTATTAAGAGGGAAAGGTTTTATATTAGGTCCTCTAACTACTTCTACATCACTTCCTACATCAGCAGGTTTTATTATCATGCTATCATCTATCAAAAATTCATTTACATCTAAGTTTGTAAATTTAATATCAAATTCTCTTGGGTCTGTAAGCACTCCCTTGATTGCACTTACTGCTGCTACTTCTGGGCTCACTAAATATACTTTTGCTGATAAAGTTCCACTTCTTCCATAGAAATTTCTATTGAAAGTTCTTAAAGACACAGAGTCAGTACCTGGAGATTGCCCCATACCTATACATGGACCACAAGAATTTTCTAGTATTCTAGCTCCAGCACTTATTATATCTGCTAAAGCCCCATTTCTAGCAATCATCTCCATAACTTGTCTTGAACCTGGTGCTATTACTAAACTCACATCCTTATGTACCTTATTTCCTTTTAGGATTTGAGCTACTTTCATTAAGTCTTCATAAGAAGAATTTGTACAACTTCCTATTGCAACTTGGTCTATTTTAATTTTTCCTATATTTTCAACTTCATCTACATTATCTGGACTATGAGGTTTTGCAGCTAATGGTTTTAATTCATCCAAGTTTATAGTAATTTCTTCATCATAAACTGCATCTGCATCTGGTTTTAACTCTATCCATGTATCTTCTCTTCCTTGACTCTTAAAGAATTCTAATGTTTTTTCATCACTTGGGAAGATTGAAGTAGTTGCTCCAAGTTCAGCTCCCATGTTTGTTATTGTAGCTCTTTGTGGAACAGATAAACTTTTAACACCTTCTCCACCATATTCATAAACTTTACCTACTCCACCTTTTACAGTTTGTTTTCTTAACACTTCTAGTATTATATCCTTTGATGATACCATATTATTTAATTTCCCAACTAGGTTGACCTTACAGACTTTTGGTGCTTTTATATAGTATGCTCCTCCTGCCATAGCTAATGCAACATCTAATCCACCAGCTCCAATAGCCATCATACCCACACCTCCAGCAGTAGGTGTGTGGCTATCAGACCCTAAAAGTGTATCTCCTGGTGTTGAAAATCTTTCTAAAAACACTTGATGGCAAATACCATTGCCTGGCTTAGAGAAATAAACTCCATATTTATCAGCCACTGTTTGTATATACTTATGGTCATCTGCATTTTCAAATCCTTGTTGTAACATATTATGGTCTACAAATGCCACACTTCTTTTAGTCTTTACTTTATCTATTCCCATAGCTTCTAGTTGAAGATATGTCATTGTTCCAGTAGAATCTTGTGTTAAAGTCTGGTCTATTTTTATACCAATTGAGTTACCAGCAATAGCTTCTCCATCTACTATATGTTTTTTAATTATTTTATAAACTATATTATCTCCCATACTTTCCTCCTAAACAATTATATCTTAAATATATGAACCTCTAACTGCTTCTTCTTCTGTTGTACCTTTTTCATGTGCTAGTATATCACAATATAATTGAAGAATCTCTTTATCCATCAAACTTCTTTTTAATCTTATAGATGTAGCTCTTATAGCATTTAATAGTTTGGTAGCGTTTTCTGGAGAAATATACATTTCATATTCACTCAATTTGTTTATAACTGCAGCTCTTCCTGAATGTTTACCTATTACTATTTTTCTTTCAAGATTTACTTCACTTGGGTCAAATGGTTCATAGTTATGTGGGTCTTTTAAAGCTCCATCTGCATGTATACCAGATTCATGTATAAACATATTATCCCCAACTACTGCTTTCCATGTAGGAAGAATTCTTCCTGATGCCTGTGCTACATACTCACATATTCCTCTAAATTTTCTAGTATCTATATTATTTAAATCACATTTATAGACGCACTTAAGTGCCATTAAAACCTCTTCTAATGCTGCATTTCCTGCTCTTTCTCCTAATCCATTTACTGTAACACCAACATAATTTGCTCCTGCTGCTATTCCTGCAAGTGCATTTGCAGTTGCCATCCCAAAGTCATTATGTGTATGCATTTCTATGTCAAAATTAGTTCTTTCATGAAGAGTTTCTATTGCATTCTTTGTAGAAAAAGGATTCATAACTCCTACTGTATCACAGTATCTAAATCTATCTGCCCCTGCTTGTTTTCCAACATTTATAAATTCAGTTAAGAAGTCTATATCTGCTCTTGAAGCATCTTCTCCATTTACTGAAACATATAGTCCATTTTTCTTTGCAAATTCAACTGTTTTGGCCATGTTTTCTAAAACCCAACCTCTAGAAGTTCTCAATTTATTTTCTATATGAATGTCAGATACTGATATCGATATAGCTACTGCATCAACACCACAAGAAATAGATTCTTCAACATCTTTTATTACTGCTCTATTCCAAGCCATTATATCTGATTTTAAATTTCTACTACATATGTGCTTTATTACATTTTTTTCATCTCCACCCATAGTAGGTATACCAACTTCAATTTGGTCAACACCTAGGTCACTTAACATTTCAGCAATCATTATTTTTTCTCTATTTGCAAATACAACCCCAGCTGTTTGCTCTCCATCTCTTAAAGTAGTATCTACTATTTTTATTTCCTTTGCTCTATCTTTTGATATAATGCACATATTAATGCCCCCCTTAGTATACTTTTAATTTTAAAAACATTAGGTCTTATTTTTCATTGACATCTCTAACTTATGATTATTTTTTTATTTTTTATTCATTTTAATTTCATTTGCAATTTATTTTTTTGACTTTTCATATCTTGTAATCTATTATATTACTTTGTATCATTTATTGCACTATATTTTTTCTTTTTTGTGAAAACTTCTTAAAAATGAAAGTTATTATGTTTTTCTTGCATTTTAATTTAATTTTTAAATAGATTTATTTTCAAAAAACCTTTAAAAATAAACCTCTAAAATTCCTACTAAAATTTAATTTAAGCTATATTCCATTTTAAAGTATCTGCATATATTTCTAAACAATATAAATAATAATCAAAAAAATTACTAAAAATACTTACAAATATGATATTATTAATTGATTAATAAAAAAGAAAATTTTTCATGAAAGGTAAGATAATAATGGATTTTAAGAACTTAGGGATTAGTGAAAATACAATAAATATTCTAAGAAAATCAGGAATAACAACACCTACACCTATACAAAAAGAAAGTATTCAATTGATAAAAGAAGGAAAAGATATCATAGCAGAAGCTCAAACTGGAACAGGAAAAACACTTGCTTTTTTACTTCCGATATTTGAAAATATATCATTAGATATAAATGATATACAAGTACTTATACTTTCTCCTACAAGAGAGCTAGCTATACAAATAACAGAAGAAGCTATGAAACTTAAAGAATATAAAGATGTAAGTATTCTAGCAGCCTATGGAGGAAAGGATATTGGTTCTCAAATAAATAAACTAAAAGGAAATATTCATATGATTATAGCTACACCAGGTAGACTTTTAGACCATCTAAATAGAAAAACTATTGACCTTAGCAAGTTAAAAACTTTTGTTTTAGATGAAGCGGATCAAATGTTACTTATGGGATTCAAAAATGAAGTTGAGGCTATTTTAAAAGAAACTTCAAATAAAAAGCAAACACTATGTTTTTCTGCAACTATGAATTCTCAAGTAAAAAAATTGGCTTATAGATATACAAAAAATCCTGTTGTAGTTTCTATCCAAAAAGAAGAAATTACTCTTAACAATATAAAACAAGAAGTAGTGGAAACTACAGATAGAAAAAAATTGGATGCCTTATGTAAGGTTCTAGATGAAGATAATCCTTTTATGGCAATAATATTTTGTAGGACTAAAAGAAGAGTTGATAATCTCGAAGAGGCTCTTGCTATAAGAGGATACAATTGTCAAAAACTTCATAGTGATATTGCTCAATCAAAACGAGAAAGAATAATGAAATCATTTAGAAATTTAGATATACAATACTTAATAGCTACAGATGTAGCTTCTCGTGGTCTTGATATATCTGGAGTAAGTCATATATATAATTACGATTTGCCAGAAACACCAGAAGACTATATCCATCGTATTGGTAGAACTGGTAGGGCTGGTGAAGAAGGCTATACATGTGCTTTTATTGACCCTAAAAATGAACGAATGTTGAGTGAAATAGAGACAGCTATAGAATCTAAAATTACTAGAAGAATTATAGAATTGTAATCTATAAACTAATTAAAATGCCAATAGTATATAAACACTATAATATACAGAAAGCAGGTATCAACTTTTTCTTTATTATAATACTATTTTATATTGCATAAAAAAGCTGTAACCTTTATGATTACAGCTTTTGCTATTTCATCTACTTCTGCTTCACATTCCCATTTAGTTGGATTTTCAGCGATTATCTTAACAAATAGAACTATAGGTTCAAGGTTTTTATCTACAAACAGTGGCAAAAGACATGAAATTATCCAATATTTCCAATCATCATCTTCTTCTGCAAGAACATCTATTATTAATGGAGTAATTAACTCTTGATGTAGAGCTAAAACAGGTAAAATTTCTTTTGCAACAGGCCAGTTATAATCTTGCATCCATTCCAATAATCTATAACAAATCGGCCTTATATCTTCATCAGATAATAATTTTAATTTTTCGATATTACTATTATAAATTTTCAATATTTTCGTTTAATTCGGCTGGCCATTTAACTTCTGGATGTTCCTTTGCGAACTTCTTATTCTTATAATGACCTAATGTAAGGAAAGGAATTACTATAGTGAATAGACCCAAATAACCACAATATCCATATCCGTATTTAACTATATTACTTAATCCTGTAAGAGATATAAGCATTGACACTACCATTATTGCACAAGCTGTAAATACCCTTCTTTTCATTTTTGAAGAAAGGAAAGAAAGTGCTTTATGGTCTTCAAATCTATTTACAAGACCAAATATAGTAGTTACTCCTGTAGACATTAAGCAAAGGAATAATGCAACATTATAAATTATGTATATAGTATGATTTCCAGATTGACCTGCAACATACAGAGTAGGAAGTGTTGTTTGCCCAGCAGCAATAATTTCTCTATACCATCCCATTAACATAGTTACAGCAAGCCCTAGTGCAATTGCATTCATAACAAATGAAAGTACCATTGCCTTAGTAGCTTCTTTTGAATTCTTAAGAAGTGGTCTTGAACATCCTGCAAGTGTAGGTATAACAACCGATTGAAAACCTGCATAAATGAAGGTATTAAGTATTGGCTTGATATAGCCAGGTGTGAAACTCGTTCTATTTGATAATATTTCAGTTATTTCTGGTACTTTAGCTTTTATACCAACTATAAAAATAGTAAGAGTACATACTAGAATAGCTATTGTCATTGCTGTAGCTGCTTTAGATACAAGCATAGCTCCAAATATAGTAAAGACAAGAAGTACAATTCCAATGATAAATACAGCTATAAAGTAATTTACCCCTATACTTTGAAACACTGCTGCTGCACCTGCTATAACAGCACTTACAGCTATTAAAACCATCAGATAATAATATATTTCCCATATTATTTCAAGTTTTGGATATGGACTCCAAAGCTCACAAAATAAATCCTTATAATTCCTACAATCATTATTATTATACATTATGATAACTTCTCTCATGGTAGCAGTAAGTATAATCATTGCTAAAATTGCCATAAGTGGTGCTGTCCATCCATACTGCACATAGTACTGAGTTTCTTGATTCCCTGTAGCAAACCCTCCTCCTGCATGTGAACTAAAAAGAACGCTTGCAACTCCAAAAATAGCTAAAATAGAGCCTGTTACTTTTGCTTTCTTTACATTTTTTTGCATGAAATCATCCTCCCTAGAAATGATATTAAAAGTTTATATTTTAACACTTTATTGATAAAACAATAACATTTTTGTTCATTAAATTCAACCATATTTTTCCAATAAATTTACATTTATATCTGATTTTCACCTATATGTTAAATATTTTTTACATATTTATTTTATTTTAATCTTGTTTTCAAATCTTTTTCGTTTTTTAATTTCATGAAATTTCTTTTTTAGTGTTAAATTTTACACAAAATATCTTTTATTATATTATAATTATTACTTAATAATAATATAATAATAATTACATTACATAAAATCTCCTATATTATCATATTCATTGGAATTATTGAGTCTGAAAAAAATAATCAATGTAATTTAAAAAAAGGGATAGATGAATATAAATAACTTTAATTTATTTACATTTATTCTATCATTATTAATACATGATAAAATTGTTTATTAATGAAAATATATTCTTATTAAAAATAAATTTTTTTACAATATTTCATATAAAAATACATAGCTTTATTTTAAAATAAATATAATAAAAAAGATACTTTCTATAGAAAATATCTTTTTAACCTTCAACTCAAACCTTTTAATATCTTTAATTTTCATAATAAAAGTGGTCTGTCTCAAAATAGAGAGATAAGCCTCTTTTTCATTGCTAAAATGATGAAAATATGTTTGACTTCATACAAAAAAGAGTATCTCATGAACTAAAAAGTTCATTTTGAGACACTCCCTTTTATGAAATATATTTCTTATTTACTTTTATAACTATCTACAAGCTAATAGTTCCAAACTTCAACCTATACATGTTGTATATTTGTATAATTTGATATTTCAGAATTAACTGTATATAAATCACCAACACTTAAATCATGTACATCTTTATGACCAGATATTCTAGCAAAAGTCTTAAGCTCTTCTAAACTTACATTTAAAAAGTTTGCCACTCTATCAGCACTATTTTCTATATGTAATCTTTTTCTCAATTCCTCATCTTGAGTAGCTACTCCTACAGGGCACTTACCAGAACCACATATACGATATTGTTGACACGCTGCTGCCATAAGAGCAGAACTTGCAATGGCAACTGCATCAGCTCCCATAGCTATTGCTTTAGCAAAATCAGTAGATATACGAAGTCCACCTGTTATAACTAAATCTATATCTAATCCATGTGTATCTATATATTTTCTAGCACGGTAAAGAGCAAATATTGTTGGGATTGAAGTTGCATCTTTAAGCAATTTTGGGCTTGCTCCAGTAGCTCCACCACGACCATCAATAGTCACAAAATCAGGTTTAGCATAAGCTATAAATTCCATATCTTTTTCAATATGACCTGCTGAAATTTTAACACCTATTGGACGCCCTTCTGAAATATCTCTAAGTTCATCTACAAGTTTCTTTAAATCTTCTTTGGATTGTATTTCTTCAAAACAAGATGGGCTTATTACATCTTGACCTACAGGCTTATTTCTTATCTTTGCTATTTCTTCAGTCACTTTTTCACCAGGAAGGTGACCTCCCATACCAGGTTTTGTACCTTGACCAATTTTTATCTCTATAGCATCAGAATTTTTAAGATTTTCTTCAGTGACACTGTACTTATTTGGCACGTATTCAAAAATATACTTGTATGAAGCTTCCTTCTCTTCTGGTAATATACCACCTTCACCACTACACATAGCTGTCTTATTTTTAGCTGCACCCTTTGCTAAAGCTATCTTTAATTCTTTAGATAAAGCTCCAAATGACATGTGAGAAATATAAACTGGATTTTCTATAATCATAGGTTTTTTTGCTTTTTTACCTATTATTGTTGTTGTATTTACTTCATCATGTTCATTTAGAGGCATTGGATTTAATTGAGCACCCATAAGCAAAATATCATCCCAAGAAATTACTGGTAGTTTAGTTCTCATAGGTTCTATTATAGATTTTCCTGTAACAGCCATTTCATGAATTATATCCATATGTTTTTCAACTTCATCATCTCTTCTTAAATATGTACTTAAGTAATTTAAATCTCCCGCTTTTTCACTATTTAATTTAGATTCATCTTCAACTATATCTTCTATTTCCTTTTCATCTTCTTCATAGTAAACAGTACTTATCTTTCCAAAATAACTACGACCTTTTGTACATACAGGACACTCCCAGTCTTCACTTAATTCGTCCCATGTTTTATCATTCTTAGATTCATCATAAATATATCCACAAACACTACATTTATAAATTGACATATTATTTTCTCCTCATGTTATATTGACATTAAATAAAATTAAAACTTGAATTTATATAAATTTATAGGAGGCTATTTGTATGAAAATACGTTTATAGCCTCCTTTTTGACTCACTTTATTCAAATATTACAGTTCAGCCTTCCATAATCCATGTAAATTACAGTAAGCATATGCAGAAATAACTTTCTCATCATCATTCAAAGCAAACTTAACTACAGGTTCTCCATCTACTGCTAGACATTTACGTTGACCACCTTGTTCAGTCATAAGATACACCCATGCTATGTGATGTTCTTTAGTCATTGGATGAGCAACACTACTTATTTTAACAGTAACATTATTTCCCTCTACTTCAATTACAGGTACATGCTTTTCAACTGCTGCATCTGTTGTATTAGGAACAAGTTCCTTCATAGGTTTTCCACAACAGAAAATAGGTACACCGCCATTTTGTATCATTCCTACAAGGTTTCCACAAGTCTCACATATAAAAAATTTTTGTTCACTACACATAAACTCACCTCATTAATTATTTTTAGAATTTGAAAACTAACCTACTTGATTACACTTTCTACAATTATTACAAATCCCTTTAAAACTTATGTTATAAGATGTTATTTTTATGTCTGTTTCCTCTGCTATTGACTCTTTTAAATTATTCAGAACTTCAGATTCTAAATCGTATACCTCTCCACATACTTCACATATGATATGATAGTGATTATCCATTCTACCATCAAATCTATCTGGATTTCCTGGAATACTAACCTTCCTTATAAAGCCATGTTCCGTTAACTGAGCTAAATTTCTATACACAGTTCCTAAGCTTAAATTTGGATTATCTTTTTTTAAGTTTTCATATAGGTAATCCGCAGTAGGATGAACCGGATTATTTAATATTTCATTTAAAATCAGTTCTCTTTGTTTAGAAAATTTCATAGTTAACATTCCTTTTAATTATAATAATTTTTAATAGTTTTCAGCTTTTATATTAAAGTATGCTTTTGGATGGTCACATACTGGGCATTTTTCTGGTGCTTCAGTACCTACATACACATGTCCACAGTTTTGGCATTGCCAAACAACTTCTTCATCTCTTTTAAATATTTTTCCTTCATTTAAGTTTTCTAAAAGTTTTAAGTATCTTTCTTCATGCTCTTTCTCTATTTTTCCAACAGCTTCAAATAAATAAGCTATTTTGTCAAATCCTTCTTCTCTAGCTTCTTTAGCAAATTTTGCATACATGTCAGTCCATTCATAGTTTTCACCTGCTGCTGCATCTTTTAAATTTTCCTCTGTTGAAGGCATACCATCATGTAAAAGTTTAAACCATAATTTAGCATGTTCCTTTTCATTGTTAGCAGTCTCTTCAAATATAGCAGCTATTTGATTATAACCTTCTTTTTTAGCTTTTGAAGCATAGTATGTATATTTATTTCTTGCTTCTGACTCTCCTGCAAATCCTGCCATTAGATTCTTTTCTGTTTTAGTTCCTTTTAAGTTCATAATTAATTCCTCCTTTTTAATAATAGTAATGATTACTATTTCTATATTTATATAATATATTAATTTCCACTTTTTGTCAACTATATATAATATTATTTTTTTTATTTAAATATTCTTATTTTCAAATATTTTATTTAAAAGCTGTATTTGACTACAAAATATTTTTAAATCTCAATACTTAATCATCTTCTCATACAAATTATTTCAGAAATTTTGTTAGATATATTTTATAAACTATTTATTTTATATATTTTTATATAAAAATATATAAAATAAATAGTTTATATATTTTTATATAAAAATTAAGAGATAGTGACTAGTCACTATCTCTTAAAGTAATTCTTTTATTCAACTTTACTGAATTGCTTCTTATTTTTTATAATATTACTAACATATTGAGATACTCTAACTATTTTCATCTAATTCTCCTAAAATCTTATGAATATGAATCATCAAATATAACTCTTCTTGTCTTGGTAATTCTCTAGAGTATTCCTTATATATATAAGCCCTTACCTTTTTCACACATTCATATTCTTCCTTACAATTTTTTTGAACTTGCTCATATATAAAATCTATCTTTTCTTTTGATGATTTGTTAGCCAGAAATCTTTGTGAAAAAGCCTTTAGATGCATTACAAATCTCCTATAATAAAATGATTCTTTATTATATACAATAGAAAAGTGATAATGAACTATTTGCAAAATAGCATTTACAATTTTAGCACTTCTCTTATTTCTATCACTATAAGGATTATCTTGTTGTGCATTTATAAAATGGCCTGCTATATTACCAATCTCTTCTTCTGGTAGGTCTAAACCAAGAACCTCCTTAAAAACAGTAATTGCATATTTTCCTATATCATATTCTTTTGGATTAAACTCCTTGATTTCAAACAAATAGTGGTTTTCAATCATTATACCTTCTTTAAAGCGTCTCACTGCAAAGGCGATGTGGTCAGTTAAGGCTAAATATATATGGTTCATAAGTTTTAAGTTATATTTTTCTATTCCATATGCAATTATCATTTGAGCTATACCAAAGTATTCTGCATCTATTTCTGATGCTAGTTGTATAATACTCTTTTTTATATTTTCATCATGAAGAACAAAAGTTTTTTCTATATCTTTTTTATTTAACTCAGAACCAGCTTTATAATTATGACCAATCCCTTTCCCCATCAATATTATTTCTTCATCATTATCATCCTTTGCAAGTAGCAACGAATTATTTAATACCTTTGTAATGTACATACTAAAACCCTCAATATATATTTATGTTTATTTTACTATTTTATTGTTCTCTATAACTTCTTTGTACCAGTAAAAACTATCTTTCTTGATTCTTTTTAAATCTAAAACTTCATGGTCAGTTCTATTTATATAAACGAGTCCATAACGTTTATTAAAACCTTGAGAAGAACTTAAAAGGTCTGTAAATGACCATGGACAATATCCAATCATCTCTACACCATCTTCAATAGCTAGTTTACATGCATTTATATGACTTCTTAAATAATCTATACGATAGTCATCATGAATTTTTCCATCTTCTAATGTATCTTTAGCTCCAAGCCCATTTTCTGTTATTATAACAGGTAAGTGATATCTTTGCCAATATTCATTTAAGGCAAATCTAAGACCTGATGGGTCTATTGCTGCTCCATACTCAGAAGCCTCTAGGTTAGGATTCATTGACATTTTAAATAATCCATACATACTAAAATCAACAGTTCCTTCTCTTAACCCAAATGGATGTTGTAAGTCCTCAGGTAAAGCTTCTGCACAATTTGTTCTATAGTAGTTTACAGCTATAAAATCCATTTTAGACTTTTTAAGTATTTCTTTATCCCCCTCTTCCATATGAGGAACTATATTTCTTTTTTCAAGATAGTTCATGTAATACCCTGGATATTCTCCATAATGATGCATATCAAGCATATAGTACACTTTAAAATTATCATTCATTCTAGCTGCATATACATCTTCTGGTTTAGAAGTAAGAGGATATGTTACAGATGATGATACTGCTGCTCCAATTTTACTTCCTTCTATCATCTCATGGCATGCATTGACTGCTAATGCATGTGCCAAACAAAGATTATAATCCATCTGAGCACGCATTTTATCTATCTTCCATGAATCTGTTTCATCATATATATTAATTCTCTCTTCTACTCTTACAATTAAATTCTGTTCATTATGAGGTTGCCAATACTTTACTCTATCTCCAAAATGCTTAAAGCATATTTTAGCAAATCTTTCAAAAGCATAAACAGTCGCTCGACTTTCCCAACCATTATATTTCTCTACTAGTGTAAATGGAAGGTCAAAGTGATATAAAGTTACGAATGGCTCAATATCGCACTCTATTAGTTTATCTATTATCTTATTATAAAAATCTATACCTTTTTGATTTATTTCTCCTTCACCATCTGGAATTATTCTTGCCCATGAAATTGAAAAACGATAAGTTTTCATCCCTAATTCTTTCATCAATTCAATATCTTCTTCATAGTTATGGTAAAAGTCTGATGCAACTTTAGTATCTGCTTGTAAATGAGACTTTTTAAAAGAATTGTAGTCAGCTACGGTTTTTCCTTTATTATCGTCATCCCAAGCCCCTTCCACTTGAAATGCAGAAGATGATGCTCCCCATAAAAAATCTTTTGGAAATCCTGTATTCATAAATATTTCTCCTTTTTATATTGATTATTTTCTTTGTTGATTCATTTCAATAAGTTCACTTTATATTAACTATTTTCTTTGTTGATTTATTTCAATAAGTTCACTCTACATTAACTATTTTCTTTGTTAATTCATTTCAATAAACTTACTTTTAGATATATTTAATTATTAACTTAATTATCTCTAGTCAAATTAGCTTAATTACTAGCTAATACTAATGAAATTATATTATCATTTGTTGAAACATAACTAGATTTACAAGAAACTACTTGTCCAAAATCAAAGGTATTGTTTACTATAACTGGTGTAGTTACATCGTAACCAGCTTTTTTTATTTTATCTATATCAAAAGATATAAGTTTATCACCTTTCTTCACTAAATCCCCTTGATTAACATGTTTTGTAAAGTATTTACCATTTAACTCCACTGTGTTAATTCCAACATGTATTAACATTTCTGCTCTATTATCTAATTTTAATCCTATTGCATGTAATGTTGGAAATAAAGAAACTACTTCACAATCAGTAGGAGCTGTTATTACACCTTTTGTAGGTAATACAGCTATGCCTTCTCCCATAGCTTTTGATGCAAACACATCATCCTTTACTTCTGATAATTCTATACATTCTCCTTCTACAGGCGAAGTTATATCAATAACACCATCTTTCTTTTCTACTTTTATAGATGAATTTTCTTTATTAGAAGATTCTTCTAAATCTTCAAACCCAACTAGATAAGTTGAAATAGCTGAACCAAAAAACGCTATAGCACAACCACCTAGATAACTTAAGAAACCTAATGCACCTGCTTCAGCATATACAGGTATAGTTAAAACACCTTGGTTTGCAAATGCGTTACCATAAGCTCCACCCATTCCCATTATGGCACCTCCAACTGCACCACATATTACAGCACATACCATAGGTTTTTTTAATCTAAGATTGGCACCATATATTGCAGGTTCAGTTATACCAAATAAAGCTGTTATAGTTGCAGACATAGAAATTGTTTTTAATCCTTGATTTTTAGTTTTAAAGAACACTCCTAGTGCAGCTCCTGCTTGTGAAAAGTTTGCAGCTCCTGCAAATGCCAATAAATTTTGTCTTCCTGTTTGAGCAACATCACTTATACCTATTGGTAACAATGCTCTATGTGCACCAAATATAACCAACACACACCATAACCCACCTACAAATGCTCCACACAATGCTGGGCTTAGTTCATAAATATACTTATAAGAAAAGTTTATGGCATTTCCTATATAGATTCCAATTGGTCCAAATAAAAATAATGTTGCAGGTAACATTATAACCAATGATAAAGTTGGAACCATTATTATTTTAATTACTTCAGGTATATACTTTTCTAATACTTTTTCAACATATGAAAGAGCCCATATGGCAATAATTATTGGAATAACAGATGATGTATACGTAGCTTTTGTTACTGACAAACCTAAAAATCTAACAGCCTCTTCACCTGCCATCAAAGCAGTAAAAGTTGGATAACAAAGTGTAGCCCCTAATACCATAGATATTATTTTATTTGCATTAAATACTTTCGCCGCAGTATATCCTAGTATAATAGGCATAAAATAGAATATAGAATCAGCCATAGCATTTAAAATAATATAGCTTTGAGTTTCTTTTATATCTACTCCATTTTTATTCATATAATACATAGCAAGAACTGATAAAATACCTTTAATCATACCAACTCCTGCTATAGCAGGTATTGTAGGTGTAAATATACCAGCTACTGCTGATAATATAGAATTCATTATACCTTGTTTTTCTTCATTTTCATTTTTCTTACCTGCATCATTTGATTGAGGTACAATTTTTATAACCTCATCATATACTTTTTTTACTTTATTGCCAATTACAACTTGTATTTGACCCATACTCTCAACAACAGTTATTACTCCTTCAGTTTTAGATAACTTATCTTTATTCACTTTAGAAGCACTTTTGACTTTAAATCTAAGTCTTGTCATACAATGAGTCACTTCATTTATATTCTCTTTTCCTCCTACATTTAGTAGAATTTCTTGAGCTATATTTTTATAATCCATAAAAAATCCTCCATTTTCAATTATCGGCTTTTTGTTTTATGGCCATTTAAACAAAAAAATCGAACCAAATAAATAGATTATACCCATAGTACTCTATAGATAATCTATAAAAATTGATTCGATCTTGCCTGCATTACCAGTAACACGTCTACTGTTATATATTCAAATTTGTTAATTTTATAGTATCATAAGCGTTTTCTTAATTCAACTATAAATTATAATTTTTTAGTAAATAATAATTATATATTTAAATTTTTTTTAATACAGAAAGTACTTGATAAAAAAATCTAAATGGTATATTATTTGCATTATAAATATACCATCTGGAGGATAACATGAAAAAAATATCTAATCAAAAATTACTTTTACTTGCTATTGTTGTGTTTTTCTGGTTTTCACAATATGTATATATACCTTTCCAAAGTCCATATTTAAGTGCATGCAATGTATCTACAAACATGATTGGTATAATAATAGGTGCATATGGAATCTCACAGTGTTTACTAAGGCTTCCTGTTGGAGTATTTGCCGACTCCATAAATAAACATAAAATATTTATACTATCTGGAATTTTCTTTGCTGGTTTAGCATCTCTTATAAGAGTCTTTTCTCCTGAGGGCAATGGTTTTCTTATAGCTAATATTTTGTCTGGAATATCATCATCAACTTGGATTTCTTACATGGTTCACTACACCAACTTTTTTTCTACAGAACATCAACAAAAAGCTACAAGTACGATAATATTGGTAAACAATCTAGGAATGTTGATTGGATTTGTTATGAGTACTTTATTTTATGAAAAATTAGGAATGACAGCCTTATGTATCATGAGTGTATTGTCTTCATTCATTGGAACAATTCTAGCTTTAAATATAAAAAATCATAATTCAAAAAAAACACATGAAAAAACATCAGTTAAAAACTATTTATCTATCTGTAAGGATAAAAGACTTATATTTTTTTCTTTCATGGCATTGATTCAACAAGGTATTCAAATGTCCACAACAATGTCATTTACTACTCAAATTCTTAAAAACTTAGGTTCTAGCTCTACCCTTATAGGCTTATCTTCTATATTTTATATGTTATGTGCTGTTGCCTCTTCTGGCTTTGCTTCTACTAAGTTTTGTACTAAATACGGACCAAAATTTTGGATTCCTTTGGTGTTTATTTTAATTTCGGCTTACTGCTTTTTAGTTCCAACAATAAGACGTGTTAATATAATATTTGTACTACAATTGCTACCAGGTATATCTACAGGAATACTTCTTTCTTACCTCACTAGTGAGTCCATGAAAAACGTCCCAAAACACCAGAAATCTACAGCAATGGGCTTTTTTCAAGCAATCTATGCTATAGGAATGTCTGTATTTCCAATGATAGTTGGTAAAATATCAGATTATACTTCAATACAGTATGGATACTTTGTCTTGGCTATTATATCTATAGTAGCTTCTATCTTGTCTTATACATATTATAAAAAAGTAGACTTAACTCTTAACTATGATATAATACAATCATAAAAAAATTATATGTTTAGGAGTTTTTATGAAAAGCTTAAATGCCACTGAGAAAATTATTGATTATATTAAATTGAACATTCTAAATGGAACTTTTAAAATTAATAGTAAATTACCAAGTGAGAGAAAGATTGCTGACCTGTTCAACATAAGTAGAATACCTGTAAGAAATGCCATAAATATACTCTGTAAGGAAGGAATACTTAGAGCTGTACCTCACTCAAGCCCTATAGTTGAAGGATTTAAAAAAGTCGACCTGTTTAATGATAATGAAGTCTATAAAAACCATAACATACAAGAATTTTATGTTGAATCTTTAAGGGCAAGGCAACTTATCGAAAGTGAAGCTACTAGATTAGCAATTTTAAACGCTACATCCAAAGAACTTCAAAAAATAAAACATACTTACATAAAGTCAATCGAGGAACTGTATAAGGTTTCTCAGGGTTTAATAGAAGAATGTTATGATGCTGACTTGCAATTTCACAAAGAAATAATTTTAGCTTCTCATAACCCAATTTTTATAAAGTATTATGAGCTAATACCTAAAACAGTTTCTTCTAACCAATACTTCGGTTTTAAATATAGAAATTCTCTCAAAGATATGATTAGCCACCATAATGAGATAATGATGGCATTCGATAGTAAAGACTCTGACTTAGGTTATACATCAATGTACAATCATTTAGAAGATGTAATTCAGTTATTTCAACATGATTAAACTTCTATTTTACCTTAAATACAACTAGCATATAAAAATGGAGTGTATCAAAGTGAACTTTTTAGTTCATGAGGCACTCTTTTTTGTATGAAATCAAATATATCTTCATCATTTCAACAATGAAAAAGAGTCTTCTCTCTATTTTGAGACAGTCTCTTTATTTCTTGTGTAAAATATGTAAAAAGGCGTCGCTCTATTCTTAGTGCGACACCCATGATTAATTTAAGTCTATTAAAATTTCACTTACTATAGATTTTGCATCTTCTATTATATACTTTGGATCGACTTCATAAAATTCTCTATCTACAAATCTATCAATCTTCTCTATACTTTCTATAGAATCGCTTGTAACAAATAATACTATAGATGCATCTTCTATGTCATAAATAGAAAGTTCATTTTTTATATTATCATTATCTTGAATTTCATAAACTAAATCAAATCCTAAATCATTTGCAGCTTCTTTAAGAGAATTTAAACTTCTTTCACTTTCACAAACTGCTACTATCTTTTTATTCATATTTCAAATACCTCTCTAATTCTACTCTGGTACAATCATTACTATACATTTTGCTTGTTTAACTACACTTGCTGTTACTGAACCTATCATTCTAGTAAGACCTTTTTTAGTAGATTTTGTCATAACTATAAAATCTACATTATCTTCTTTCGCTTTTCTAATTATCTCATCTCCTGGATACCCAAAAGTAAAGTGTACTTTAACATCATACTCTCCCATTATCTCTGCTGCTTTATCCAGGATTCTTCTTCCTAAGTTCTCAGAATTCTTTATCTCTTCAGCTAGGGATATGCCATCAATAAATACTAGTTCTTTTACATTCATTATTTCTACTTCGACTTCATCTTTTTTGAATATTCCTTGTATAAATTCCAAAGAATGCATACTTCTTTCTGTCCCATCAATTGGCACTAATATTTTCTTTTTATTCATGTCACATCTTCCTTTCTCACTTTAGAATATTTAAGTAAAATATATATTCTAAGTTATAAAAATATATAATAAATCTTTACTTCAGGAATTAATATTAATAATTATTGTGTTAATTTTATAATATATAGCTGGCAGTGTCAATAAACAAAATTGTAATTAAAAAAATAAATGGTATTAACTTGTAAAAGTATTTTCTTTCAACAAATTTTTAAAAGCTTCTTCTGAAACTGGTTTAGAAAAATAATATCCTTGAAGATATTCACAGTTCATAGCTATTAAATCTTCAGCACACTTAATGGTTTCAACTCCCTCTGCTACAGCCTTCATATTCAATTTATTTATAAGCGCTATAATCGTTTCAACTGTAAGTCTATGTCTACTGTCTTCATCTATAGACCAAATCAAACTCTTATCTAACTTAACTGATGAGAATGGTAAAGAAAGCATATTAGTAACTCCAGAATAAGCAATTCCAAAATCATCAAGTGCAAACTTAACACCTAAATCAATTAATCTTTCCATTGTTTCTTTAATTATATCAAAAGAGCCCAAGGCTACAGTCTCTGTAATTTCAAGTTTAAATTTAGTCGGTGATACTTTGTATTTATCCATCAGATAAAGTAAATCATCTGCTAAGTTTTTTTGCATACATTGTACTACAGAAAGATTCACAGCTATATTATCTAATTTTAAACCTTCAAAATCATCACTATCTATAAATTTACATACCTTCTCAAAGACTACTAGTCCAATTGCGTTAATCAACCCAGTTTGTTCTGCAACTATAATAAATTCATCAGGAGGTATAAAACCTAAGTCTTTATGTTTCAACCTAAGTAGTGCCTCAGCTGAAGTAAACCTACCTATGCTATTAGAAAATATAGGTTGATAATACACTTCAAATCCATCATGTTCTAATGCTTCTTTTAAACAATTTTTAATCACGTGTTTCTTTTTTATCTTTTCACTTATAGATGCATCTGCATAAATAACACGCCTTGACTCAGAACGTTTTGCTTCATGTATAGAGAAATCTATAGAAACAATAATATCTTCTGTTGTTTCAGCATTTTCTGGATAATAAACAACAGCTATGCTAGTTGCCAAATTAAAACTTATCTCTTCCACCAACCAAGGTTTTTTGAATCTTTCTTCTATCTTTTTAATAATATCCTCTGGTTCTATACATAATTGACTATTGACAACAATAGAAAATATATCTCCTCCTATTCTATATACATGATTTACATCATGAATATTAATCAAATATTTTCCAACTTCTTTTAATGCAATATCTCCATTTTTAGTTCCAAAAGTTTCATTCATAAACTTAAAGTCATCAAGTGCAATTGTAACAATAAATCCTGACTGTTCAGTATTGATATTCAAATCCAACTCTTGAATAAAAGACTGTCTATTGAGTACACCAGTAAGGTCATCAATAATAAGACCTCGATTCTGCATAGAAAGATATGTCAAAAGTAAACTACATGCACATGCAGCTCCTGTAAGAAGATACTGTAAAAAAATTGCCTGTAAGATAATTGCCACAATTGAAACTATAAGAAAACCTCTAATAGCCCATATTTTTGATTCGTGCATTGCTTTTCTATATTTAAAAGATAAAAATGCTGAATATATTGCATAAAAGAAAAAAGATGAAAAAGTTGCAACATATCCATAACCTCGTATATAACCTGTTTCTTTTGACAATCCAAATAGAATATGTGTAAAAGGATTTGTAATAGATAAGATTATACAAACTATGAGTGGTATAGATAAAAATAATAATTTTTTTTTCATATATCTTATATCTTGATAAATAATAGCCATAACATAAAATGATATAAATGCTGCTGGTATTGGCAATAACAATAAGTATGCTTGATTCAACAAAAAAGTAATAAAAGTTGGAATTTTATCTATATTATTAAGACAAAATGAACCTAAAATATTTGAAATTATAAATAAAAATGAGAATATTAAAAGTGCACAATATATTTTGTTTTGTAAAGTAGGTATAAATTTACTTCTAAAAAAGTATACCATTAAAAAAATAACTATAATTGCAGAAAAAATCTCATATTCTATATGCCATACCATAAATTTCCCTCACTATTGCCATTTAATTTATAATTATATTATTCTTCTTGAGTAATTTTATGGAAAAGTTTTTACCTTATAACTTTTACTTCAAATCTCCATTAAAACCCTAAATTTATTCTAATCATTGTTGTGCATATAGAAATTAAGCAAATAGTTCTTTTGCCTTAGTAGCAATTCTTTCACCAAATATTATAGCCTTCTCGTCTTGTACTTCTGGACCTTCAACTGAATGTACATGTCCCAAATGTATAAATGGCTTTCCTAAAGACCCACCTCCAGAGTACACAAGCATTCCTTTAACCATCAAGTGACCTACTATAGTAAGTATTGCAACATCTGGACCTCCACATATATAATCACATGTAGCAAAAACAGCCCCTAATTTTCCAGCTAAGTTTATTTTTTTTGAATCTTCATCAAACCATTTTTTTACTTCCCAAGTTGTATTTGCTAAATAAGTTGGTGTTCCAAATATTACTGCTTTACTTTCACTTAAATACTCTGAATCAATATTATCAAATCTCATAAGTTTAACATCTATTCCATCCACTCTTTTAGCTCCATCTTCTATAAGCTTAGCTACTCTTTCTGTATTTCCACTTCTTGTTTGATATAATATTGTAATCTTCAACTTTAACTCCCCCTTATTTAATAAAAATAATTCATTATATGTCAAATTATAGCACTAATTTTGCTATACTACAAAGGCTAGTCGATTATTTTTTTATTAATATTTATCTTAAAAAATACCTAAATTTATTACTTTAAAAAATACCTAAACTTACTTTCAACTTGCTTATTTCAATTTCAACTATATCTGATATATCTTCAAAAGACATTCCTCTATCATAAAGTTTTCCTGCAATCTTTATTTTTGCATTTTCTTCTCCCTTTTTAATTAATGCTCTGTTTTCTTTTTCTATTACATTTCTAACATATCGTTTTGCAAATGGCTCGTTATTATCACATAAAGTCTTGTATTTTTCCTTATCTCCTTTTACAAAGCTAAGTGCCCTTTTATCTTGTTTTATAGCTTCTGTACAAATTTCTTCTGTTTGTTCTTTTACAAATTTTAGTGCCATTCCATATTGTCTTACTGCTTTTAAGCATATACCAACAGTTTGTTCCTTCACAAATTCTAGTGCCATTCCATTTTGTCTTACTGCCCTTAAACAGATTGTTTCCGTTTGATTTTTTACAAATTTCAAATCAAGCCCATTCTGTCTCACTGCTTCCATACATATTTCCTCTGTTTGATTTTCTACCCATTTTAGATTATAGCTACAATGTTTAACTGCTTCCATGCATATTTTTTCTGTTTGATTTTTCACCCTTGCCAGTCCAAATTCGCTATTTCTAACTGCTTCTATACATATTTCTTCTGTTTGTTCTTTTACATATTCCAAAGCAGCTCCATTTTTTTCAACGGCTCTTAAGCATAACTCCTCTGTCTGATTTTCTATGTATTTTAATGCTGTTCCATCTTGGTTGATAGCCAACATATAGATTTCTTCCGTTGGCTCTTCCACAAATTCTAACATTTTCCAATCTTGTTTAACTGCTTCTATACATATTTTTTCTGTTTGATTCTGAACACATTTTATTGCATTACAATTTTGTCTAACAGCTTCTAGACATATCTCTTCTGTTTGATTCTTTATGTATATTAAATTCAATCCATTTTTTCTTACTATTTCTAAATATTCATCTTCAGTCTTATTATCAAAATCCTCATTATCTATTGATTCAAATATATCATTTTTATCCTCTTGCATATCTTAAACTCACCCCTTATAAATTTTATAAAATTCAATAAATTTACTCTCAATTTTATTCTATCAAAGAATATAAAAATTTTTGAGTCTTGTTTTTTTTTACAGAATCATTTGTATGTTAAAAAATAAATTAATTACTCTAATTACAGTATACAATACTCAAAATATGTGGTATATTTTAACTATAATATATTTTTATATATTATTGTCAGAATATTTAAAGTTAAATTTATATGAAACATCTTTATTTATATATCACTTATATTTGGATATATTTTTCTTTTTTAGTTTTCGGGTTAGTAAGGGGTTAGTAATTTAGGTTTTCATAGGATATTATTTTTATAATTGGTTTTATTTTTGTGTAATTTACATGTCTTGTAATCAATAAAACTAATTATCATTTAAATAATTCCTTGATATAAATTTAATAAAACTTAGAATCCTTATCTAAGCTTAAAATACTAAAACTATTGGGAGGATATAAATAATGGACCAAATTAAACGCTTACATGAATTACAACAAAAATCATACTTGACTAAAGAAGAATTTGAAGAATTAAAAAACAACACATATATTGAAAAATTTGAATTAAGAGATGAATGTGATAACTCTTATATTTACACATTTTACACTAATGACAAATGCAATGATATAAAATTTATAAAATCACAATTTATTGTTACACTTATAAAAATCGGTTTCTTATGCGAGTGTGGCGGTGTATTTAGACAAAAGAAAATAGTTGATGAATATGATTATGGATATAATGCTATATATAAATGTGATTCTTGTGGAAAAGAACTTGATAAAGAAGTAGAAAATTATGATTAAATAACAAAAGAGCTATTCAGAGTGTTTTTTATGAATGCTAGATAAAAATTCACTCTAAATTTAAACTGAACTATCTCCCTCTTAGAGGGCAGTTAAAATATGTAAAACTGTCCTCTAAGAGGGTTTTGTTATATCCAAAATTAAGTATAATAATTTTAAACATCAAAAGAGACTGAAATATAGATAGTAATTATAAATGTAATAAAAAAAGTACTAATGATTGACACTAGTACTTCATAACTACTTTTACACGTTTTAACTGTATAAAACAGTTTGTACGATTCACATTGGATAATGGTAATTTTTTGTGCATTAATCTTAATTCAAGTCATCTTAATTGTTTAATTCAATTTCATACTTTTTTATTTTCTTATATAAAAGACTTTTGTGTATTCCCATAACCTCTGCTGCCTTAGAACATTTCCAATTGTACTTCCTTAGCACATCAATAATTAAACTCTTCTCATAATTCTCAACCATTTCATGAATTGAGCAGTTACTATCCACATTACATTGAGCTACTCTGCTGATATTATCCATCTTAGATGGAAGGTCACACATCATAATGACCATATCATCACTTACAGCATAGGCGCTTTTTATTACATTTTGTAGTTCTCTTATATTTCCTGTGCCTGTTTCACCTGTTAAAAGTACTGGGAAGTTTATTTTAGAAGCTTTCACACCTGTTTTCTTAAGTTCTATGAAATCTCTATTTTCACCTATGAGCTTGTCAAAACCACCACCTAATGCATATCCATTAACTGCTGCTATTACTGTTTTCTCAAGAGCTTCAATTTTATCAAAAATTCCCTGAGCATAACCTGCATATTTTCTGCCTTCCTCACTTTTATAGTTTTGCATCTGACGTATATCAGCACCAGCTACAAAAACTTTACCTTCTCCAGTAATAATAACTCCTAATATTGCCTCATTTTCTGATACTGCATCAATAACTTGAGATAGTTCTCTAAGGGTGTCATTATTAAGAGCATTTAAAGCCTTAGGTCTATTTATAGTAATAACACAGACTTTATCCTTAACTTCCACCTTAAGATTGTTCAAATTTTCCATTACAGATTCCATCATATTCCCCTATTATACATTGTTATTTTTTCTACATTTCTTGTTAATATATAGTAGCAAGTTCTACGCCAACTCACATTTAATTTCTTTATTTTTATTAAAAAATTATTTTTTTTGGTAAAATAAACAAAATATATATAAATTTCACTGAATTTTTAATAATCTTTAACTTTAAAATCGATTAAATTGTAATTCACTAAAGAATTTTTCTTCAATAAAACCCATAAAACAATATTTTTATCTCAATTTGGAGAAAATGCTTAAAAAATGCAGTCTCATTTTTGATATTTCCATTAAAATAATTTAAGTGACATCTCTATAAATTTACTTTCACCATAATAGATGAGTCTTTATTCAACATATAGGTAGTTTATTTTCTATTAATTTAAATTGTTAATACTTTAGTTCAGTACATATATATCTCTGTTCTATTTGTTGTCATCAACTTAACTGAATTTACATTTATAGACAATCAAGTCTTGCTCAAAATTTACTTTAAATTTCTTAATTTATAAATACAAAAACACCTCTAACTTATGTTTACATATTATTTGCAAACATAGTTCAGAGGTGTATATATTCATTTCAATAATTACTTATTTTATAAAATTTATAATATATTAAAATTGATGTAATAATTACAAGTTTCAATATGTTATAATATCTATTCTATTTCCCAGTTATGATATATATCTTGAACATCATCATCTTCTTCAAGCATATCAACCAATTTGTTCATCATTTTTAAATGAGATTCTTCAGTTAATACAGTCGTAGTTTGAGGTATCATCTTCACATCAGCTGATATAAACTCATATCCTTTAGCTTTCAACTCATCACGAACACTAGAAAAATCTTCTGGTGTAGTTATTATTTCATAACCATCTTCTTCTGTTATAAAATCTTCAGCTCCTGCTTCTAATGCAACATCCATCAATTCTTCTTCTGAAACTCCATCTCCTAAACCAACTAATATTTGTCCTTTTTTGTCAAACATAAAAGACACACATCCACTAGTTCCTAAGTTTCCTCCGTTTTTATCAAAGTAATATCTTACATTACCAGCAGTTCTGTTTTTGTTATCTGTTAAAGTTTCTACTATAACCGCAACTCCACCAGGTCCATATCCTTCATAAACTATAGTTTCATAGTCTTCTCCAGCACCTGCTCCAGCACCTTTAGCGATAGCTCTATCTATATTATCATTTGGCATATTGTCTGCTTTAGCTTTTTCTATAGCTGTTTTTAACGCTGCATTGTACTCTGGGTCTGCTCCACCATCTTTAGCTGCAACTGCTATTGCTCTAGCATGTTTAGTAAATATCTTTGCTCTTTGAGCATCTTGTTTACCTTTTCTATTAATTATATTACCTATACGTCCCATATTTCCACTCCTTAATACGTACAATTAATTATTCTAATTTTCATCACTTGTAAATTTTATCACAAATCTTATAAATAGTAAATTAGAACTTAGGAGGTTGTGCAGGCGTTTTTCTTTTGTGTTCACTTAATCTATGAAGCCTTTCTATTATCTCTTGGTCTCTTTGAGGAACTTCATCTAATCTACCTTCTAACACAGCATCTATCATATTGTAAGTAGTCCCCATTTCATTTTCATCTGTTTGTCCTTCCCAAAGACCTGCTGAAGGAGCTTTATTTATTAAATCTTCATGAACACCAAGTTCTTTTGCCCATTCATACACTTCTCCTTTAGTTAAATTTGCAATTGGTAAAATATCAACTCCACCATCACCAAATTTAGTAAAATATCCTGTGTGTATTTCTGCAGCATTGTCTGTACCAACAACTAGATATCCTAGATTGTTAGCAATTGTATAAATAGTACTCATTCTTACTCTTGCTCTTAAATTTGCATCTGTCATTTTTAAATATTCTTCTCTATATAAATGTTTATCTTTTAAATTTCCTACTACCATGTCTAATATAGCACTTTGTGGTTCTATAAGGTCTAAATCAAGGTATTCTATATCACATCCCTCTATAACCTTAAGTGCATCTTCTCTATCTTGAGGATTACTTTTTATGCTCATTATAACTCCCATAGAGTTTTCTGGAAATGCCTTTTTAATTAAATTAGCAACTACTGCTGAATCAATTCCTCCAGATACACCAACAATTAATCCTTTTGCATTTGCCTCATTAACCTTATTTATAAGCCATTCTACAGTTTTGTCTATTTGTATTTTTATATTTGACATTGTTATCTCCTCTCAAATTTGCTACTTTGTTTTAATATATTATACCATATATTAATATGTTGTTTTAATATGTTTTTTTTTATTCAAAATTAAACAAAGATGAAAGATTATATTTAATCTTATTTTATATAAATATAATTTGCCTGTTTTGGTAAAACTATTTCAGAAGGTGATTTTTATGAAAAAAACTGATGATTTAAAGAAAAAATATTTTGATTTTAACTTAAAAAATACGATAATTGGAGTTTTTACAGGATTTATAAATGGAGTGTTTGGTTCTGGAGGAGGTACTCTTTTAGTTCCAATATTAAATGATATCGTTAAGGTAGAAGAACATAAATCTCATGCAACTGCTCTTTCTATAATAATTTTCTTAACGACAGCAAGTTCTGTTTTATATGTATCTAAAGGTACTTACGACATTAATTTGACAATTAAGGTTGCAGTTGGAAGTATTCTTGGTGGTATTATAGGAGCTAAATTACTAAATAAAGTTACTGGAAAGTTTCTTAGAATTTCTTTTGGAATAATCATGATAATTGCAGCATTAAGGATGGTGTTTTAATGTTATTTACTCTAATTGGATTTTTTGCAGGAATTATTGGAGGAATGGGAATGGGTGGAGGAACGATTCTTATACCTGCACTCGTTTTACTTGCTGGTATAGATACCAAAATAGCACAAAGTGTAAATCTACTTTCATCTATACCTATGACACTTATAGCGCTGGCTATACATATAAAAAATAAAAATGTAGTTTTTAAATTGGTCATACCTATAGCTGTGTTTGGAGTTTTAGGAGCTGTATTTGGTTCACTATTAGCTAATTATCTGTCTTCAGATATATTAAAAAAAATATTTGGGGTATTTTTACTTTTAGTTGGTTTATTTGAAGTAAAAAAAGGATTCTGTGCAAAATCTGATAAAAAGCCATTAAATTGATTTAGATTAAAGCAATTTAATGGCTTTTCATTTAAAAATACTAATTGGTTATTTAAGAGTATTAACTATTCTAATACTTTTTAGATTACAGTAAAATTTCTCCATTTTGTTCAGACAAATAAAATTCTTCTCCCAAAACTATTTTTCCTGTTCCACTTGTTATATCAATCATTTTTTCTGACAATTTTTCTACATCCTCTAACTTTGAATATACTATTATCTCAACATTATCTTCATATACAGTATCTTTTATAAAATACCCCAAATTCATTAACTCATTTTGTACTTTTCCAAGTTGAGTATAGTCTATCTTAACCTTAACTTCTTGATACATTACCTTATAAATTATCTTACCTGCTTCAAGTCCAAGTTTAGCACCTTTTGTATAAGCTCTAACTAAACCACCTGCACCTAATTTTGTTCCTCCAAAATACCTAGTAACAACAACTGCTACATCTCTCAAATCTTCTTTTTTTATAACCTCTAGTGTAGGTATACCTGCCGTTCCTTGTGGCTCTCCATCATCACTATATCTTTGTATATTCATATTTTGTCCTACTGTATAAGCCCATACATTATGAGTTGCATCTTTATGTTTTTTCTTTATTTCATTTATAAATTCTAATGCTTCCTCCTCACTCTTTATAGGCTTAGCATATCCAATAAAAACAGATTTTTCAATCGTTATTTCATCTGTTCCAAATTCATGTAAAGTCCTGTAATTGCTCATTATAATTCCTCCAATTTTAATCATTTGCTAATATACACATCAAATATATATTTATTTATAAAATTATTCTATAAAAAAATATATAGACTTTTAACAGTTCTTTAATCAACATCATAAGACAATTATATACTAAAATTGTATACTTTTTAATTTTTATTTTAAATATAACTTACTGATTTTAAATATAAATTGCTAAAGTTCTAAATTGATAAATCATAATTTAAACAGACTACATAATTTACGTTTAAAACTGCTTTAATTAAAAAAGGAAGGGGCTATCCCTTCCTCAGAATTCTCTAAATTCACAATTAATTTGCTGGAACATCATCGCCCTCTGAAACTAATTTCTTTAATTCCTTAAACTTTTTATAAGATACTTCTACTAAAGCTTGCTCTTTATGATGTGACAACATTTCTAAAGCATCCTTTACTTTGTAAAATCCACCTTCTTGGAATTCAGGAGCAAGTACACAGTCAGTGTTACAAGCTTCCATAACATACCACATTATTGCATTACAAACTTCTTGTTGTCTACTTCTTGAGAAAAATTCATACATAGTATCGCCAGCCACATCTATCATTTTAGCATCTATGCCAGTTTCTACTTTAACTCTTTGAACAGCACTCTCATATGGAAGTCCTCCTCCAAGTATCTTTCCTTTTGGAAGTGTCCATTCACCTCTATCATTTTTTACAATAAGTACTTTATTAGCATAAAACACTACTCCACCTGCACAACGTCTTACTATCATTTGAAACCCCTCCCATTAATTTATTTATTACCTTGTTAAACTCTAGAAATACATCATTAAGTAAACAAATTACTTTAATAAAAAATTACTTTTTCAAATTTTTTGCATTTTCCAATGCTTTAATGGCTTCGTCATAAGCTCTAAGCACATACTCTTTTTCAAAATTCTTATTCTTGTCTTTTAACTGCTGTAAAATCTTTAGGCTATTTTCATCTCCCAATTTTGAAAGAGCTTTTGCACAATACTGTCTAGTTTGTGCATTTTTATCGTAGAGACCTTTTTGCAAGATTTCTCTACTACTTGGTGATTCAATCTTTCTGATTGCTGAATAAGTTATTCTTCTAATATCTGAGTGTCTGTGGTTTGTGAGCTGATGAAGCAACTTTAAGAATCTATCATCTTTTAGCTCACCTGTCGCCCAAATTAAAACAATTAAATCTTCAGCATTTTTTTCCACAAGGATTCTTTTGAAAACCTTTCTCTTAAAGTATACCATTTTTTCGTCATCTAAGCTATCCATAAAATCAAGTCTCTTAATTTTATCTAATTCTAAAAATTTATCTAAAATATCCTTAGATGCCTCAAAATCAGCTTTTTGCATTTCCTTTATTTTTAATTTTGCTTGTATAAGTTGTTCACTTGCTTCAGTACTTGAGATATTTCTAATTTTACTAATTTGAGATACCGTTTTAGATTCTTTATAAAGAAGATAGGTTATAAAATAATCTTCAAGATTATCTATGTTTTCCCAATTTATATCCATATTCAACCTATTTTTCTAGTATGTACTCTCTATAGATATTAAAATCTTCTTCATCTAAGTTTACATCTAGTGTTATACCATTTTCCCCATACTCAAAATTCTCCACATTATATTTATCTTTTATTCTACTAAATATATCACCTCTCTCATAAGGTAACATCAAGCTTACTGAATAAGTATTTTCCATTAAAGCAATTTCTATCATATTTAATAGCTTATCCATATTTATGCCTTGTTTTGCAGAAATATACACAATATCTTCTTGACTTTTAGGATATATATCCAGTTCTAGCTTATCCACTTTATTATATACAAGTATATGTTTTTTATCGTTTACACCAAGTTCTTTTAATACACCTTCAGTCGTACTTTTTTGCAATTCATAGCTAGTATTTGTGGCATCAATTACATGCAAGATTAAATCTGCATACTGTACTTCTTCCAATGTCGCTTTAAATGCTTCTACTAAATCGTGGGGAAGTTTACTTACAAATCCAACAGTATCTACTACTAAAAATTCTTTTTTATTTGGCAAAAGAGCTTTTCTTAAAGTTACATCTAAAGTTGCAAAAAGCATATCTTTTACAAAAACTTCTTTTTCTTGTTCATAATCCTTGTGTGTCTTTATTAATTCGTTTAGTAGGGTAGATTTTCCTGCATTTGTATACCCAACAAGAGCTACAATTGGTATATTTGATTTTAAACGCTTAACCCTCTGTGTTTCTCTATTCTTTTTTACTTCTTTAAGTTCACGTCTTATGTCTGCTGCTTTATTAAGTATATGTCTTTTGTCTATCTCTAGTTTTTGTTCACCAGGACCCCTAGTACCAATCCCTGCACCGGTTCTACTCATCTCACCACCCATTCCATAAAGTCGTGGTAATCTGTATTTTAATTGTGCTAATTCAACTTGCAATTTACCTTCTTTACTAAGTGCCCTTTGAGCAAATATATCTAAAATCAAAGTAGTTCTATCTATTACTTTCCTTCCAACAACATTCTCTATATTTCTAATTTGAGCACCAGATAATTCATCATTAAAAATTACTAAAGTGGCATCTAATGAGTCACTATATGCTCTTATTTCTTCTACCTTACCTTTTCCTATATAATAAGCTGCATCTACAGAATGTTTATTTTGAATTAAGCTACCCACAACCTCTGCACCAGCAGCTTTTGTTAATTCTTTTAATTCTTCCATGGATTCATTAGTGTCTATATCATCACTTTTTTTCACTATTGTAGTCAAATTCAGACCTACAAGAAGTGCTTTTTCTTGAATTTCTTTCACTTAATCACCTCATTTTTTGTTATAAAGCATATTCTAATTACAAAATACACTTACATTCTTTTTACATTATTTTTCCGTTGACTAATTATACCATTAATACTATGATTAATAATACTATATTATCGACTATTCATAAAATTATTTAGTATAATTATATTATCACCAAAATCTTATATAGTATAAAAGATTTAAATTTTATTTAATTAGGAGGAAAATATGGGCGAAAATTATAAGTTTTTTAATCACAAAAATTGTGAATTTTTCCCTTGTCATAAAACTAATAAACCAGAGGAATTTAACTGTTTATTTTGCTATTGTCCATTGTATGCTTTAGGAGAAAACTGTGGTGGAAACTTCAAGTATACAGATAAAGGTATCAAGGATTGCAGTAGTTGCATGCTACCTCATAAAAAAGATAATTATAATTATATTATGGGAAAATTTCAAGATTTAGTTAAAATTACTAGTAAAAAATAATTTTTCATTAGAAATAGCTATGCATAAATATTTATTAACTACTTTTAGTCTAAATATTATTACATAGCTATTTTTATTGTATACATTTAATCTATCTTGTTTTTATTTTAGACGATTTGCGTAACTTATACATTATAAGAAGCAATATGCTTACTAATAAAATCAACATTAAAATCATCACACCAGCATGAAAAAAGAATTCTTCTGGCAACATATTTATAACTGGGTCTAAATCAGGATTAAATATCCAATAATCGTTTCTAAATAATAGTTTATGAAAAATAATAAATGACTTTTCAAAATTCAATAAAATTGGAACTGCTAATACTAATGGCATAATTATAAGTGTTATTGATGTAGTTTTCAATATTTTTCTATTTTTATTTTTTACACTCAATATAATTCCTACTAAAGAAACTACCATTAATAATTTAGCTAATTTATTGATATTTTGAAATATATTTCTCACTTCTTCAAAATGTATCTTTCCTTCTGGAGAAGATTTTAATGTTGGTAACTCGAACTCAGACACATTTTTATTTAAATTATAATCAATTAGATAATCGTAGTTCAATTTTATATCATCTTTAGATAAACCAGATAACTCTGATATATTTAAATAATCAATGTCAAAATAATAAAGTTGTTTAAATCCAACAGTAAAATTAATAGCACCTACTATTATAACAATGCTAATACAAACTGAAAAAAGTATATTTAGAAACTTTTTCATGAAATCCCCCCAGTAATAAATTAAATCACTACACTATTTTAGTTGTAAAATCTTCTATATTCCATACATCATCAACAATGTCTGAATAGAATTCTGGTTCATGACATACCAAAAGAACTGTTCCCTTAAATTCTTTTATGGCTTTCTTCAATTCGTCTTTTGCTTCAACATCTAAGTGATTTGTAGGCTCATCTAGTACTAAGAAATTTATATTTTTTAGCATTACTTTACAAAGTCTAACCTTTGCAGCTTCTCCACCACTTAGCACTCTCATTTGACTAGTTATGTGTTCATTTGTAAGTCCACATTTTGCAAGAGCTTGTCTAACCTCAAAGTTTGAAAGCCCTGGAAATTCACTCCAAATCTCGTCCATAGGTGTATTGCTATTTTCTCTTGAACTCTCTTGTTCAAAATATCCAACTTCCAAATAGTCACCTAATTTAACACTTCCTTCAAATGGTTTTATTATTCCAAGTAAAGTTTTTAATAGAGTAGATTTTCCAATACCATTCATTCCTTTTAATGCAATCTTCTTTCCTCTTTCTAAGTGGAAATTGAGTGGCTTTGTAAGTGCCTCATCATAGCCTAAAATTAAATCTTCTGTTTCAAAAATTATTTTACTTGCTGCTCTAGCATCTTTAAAAGCAAAAGTAGGCTTTATTTTTTCTTTTGGTCTTTCTAATATTTCCATCTTATCAAGTTGCTTTTGTCTACTGTTAGCCATTCCTCTAGTTGCTACTCTAGCTTTATTTCTAGCTACAAAATCCTCTAGTCTCTTTCTTTCTTCAACTTGCTTATCATAGGCTTGTTCTTCTTGACGTTTCTTTATATCATTAAGTCTTACAAATTCATCATAGTTTCCTTTATATCTATTTAGTTCTCCATTTTCCATATGATATATTACATTACAAGTATTGTTTATAAATTCAATATCATGAGAAACTAAGACAAAACTATTCTCATACTCTTGAAGATACTTAGTAAGCCACGTTATATGTTCTTCATCTAAATAGTTTGTAGGCTCGTCTAATATAAGAATAGTTGGATTTTCAAGTAGAAGTTTAGTAAGAAGTACTTTCGTTCTCTGTCCTCCACTTAAGTCAGTTACATCTTTATCAAGACCAATTTCTCCAAGACCAAGACCATTTGCAACTTCTTGTATCTTTGCATCTATCATATAAAAACCGCTATTTTCAAGTATAGTTTGTATTTCTGCTGTTTCTTCAAGAAGCTTACTCATCTCATCATCATTAGCTTCTCCCATTTTGTCGTACATAGCAATCATTTCTTGCTCTAGGTCAAACATATGCTTAAAAGCTTCTCTAAGCACTTCTCTTATACTTTTACCTTTACTTAGTACTGTATGTTGGTCTAAGTAACCTACTGTAGCTCTTGAAGACCACTTTATATTTCCAGCATCTGGCATAAGCTTTTTTGTTATTATATTTAAAAAACTCGATTTTCCTTCTCCATTAGCGCCAACTAGTGCAATATGTTCACCTTTTCTAAGTCTAAAAGATACATTTTCTAATATTGTTCTTGCACCAAATCCGTGACTTACGTTTTCTACTACTAGCATTTTAACACCTCTCAAAAAAATTTTACACATTCTATACTATAATATATTCTTTTTAAACTTAAATCAAGTATTACCAATATTTTTAGTTATATTTACGACAATTTAATCTAAAATAATCTTTATCTTTATCTTATGTACAATAAAAAATAGAGATAAAAATTAGGAAAATAATACCAACCTAACTTTTTCTCTATTTATACTCTATTTAAAATACTCATCTAATCCATCTGCTACACATTGCATCATTTTTCTTTGATACTCTGGATTTGACATCATTTGGTCTTCATTGTAGTTACTCATAAATCCCATTTCTACTAACACAGCTGGTACTTTTGACCAGTTAAATCCAGTCAAGTCGCCTCTTTGAACGATTCCATTAATTTGTATTCCAGCTTGTTCCATATTTTGTTTAATAAATTCAGCACATTTATTACTCTCTTCATATATAGGAGCTGTATATTTTCCATCTTTTTCAGGAATTAATATGGATGCACCAGTCTTTGAAGAATTATTTAAACTATCTGCATGTATTCTTACAACCATATCTGCGTTTTTATCATTAGCAAGTATCGCTCTTTCTGAGTTACTTATATTTACATCATGTGTCTCTCTAGTCATTATTACATTATAACCTTTAGCTTCTAATATACTTTTTAAAACAAGAGATGCTTCCAAGTTTAAAACGTATTCTGGTTTTTTTGTAGCAATACCCTCTGTTCCTGAAGATACTCTCGCTTTTTTAGAGGAAGAACCTGGAGCTACTGGTTCTAAATTGCTATCTCCCTTTCCTTGATGCCCTGGGTCTATACAAATTAAAAGTTTTTTATTTTTTTGAGTTTCATTTTTATTATCTGATGATTTTTCTTCTGATGACTTATCTTTATTGCTTTTCGAATTAGATTTGTTTTCATCTTTATCTTTAGTATTTTTGTTTGAATCTTTATCTGATTTTTCATTTGTAATATTTCCTGAACTAATCAAATTTGTAGTCTTGTAAAAATTACTAACTGGATTTGATGTTCCTATAATTATGATTCCCATGGCAATTATACAAGTAACTAACAATCTATATTTTTTCATTTTTTGCTCCTTTCTAATGATAGACAGCCATTATTTATTTTTATTTATATGAATATGTATCTATTTTATCATATACACTCTTTATTTTATTTATTTTTATGAAAACTAAGGTGTTATTGAGTCAGTTTTCCAAGCATTAAAAACTAATTCTTGCACAACATAATATAGAAGCAGCAAGAAAACTTCAATTCTATTATTAAAATAATTTAATAAGAAAGAGGTGTTTTATGCAACTTAAAAATTTTCATTTTAAAGATAAAGCTTTAAATAAAAGAATTAACTTAGCTAAGTCTAAATTTACAATTGTTCTAACCTTTTTATTTTTATTATATTTTTTCTCAAATAATTTAATTTATGCACAAAATTTACAAAAAAATGAACCTGAATATTTAATACCAATCGGAAATGTACTTCAAATTGATGCAGAACTAAAAAACATTATTGTTAGAAATCCTGGAGAAGCATCTCCGTTTAGATTAGGTGATGCTATAGTCAAAGTAAATAATGCTGAAGTTGATGGATATAGTGACTTCGCCAATACTTTAAATGCTTTACCAGAAGAAAAACCAGTATCTATTTTATTAAATAGAGGTGGTCAACTTATAACAATGAAAACTACTAAACACATATTAGAAAAAATTAGCTTTAACAACTTACTTTCTGGATTTGCTACTTTAACATATATTAATCCAGAGACATCAGAGTTTGGTGCAGTAGGTCATCCAATAAGTGTTGGTAATGCTAGAAAGATACCGATTAAAACAGGTTCAATTTCTACAACTAAACATCTTAATATAGAAAAGTCTTATAAAGGTAGTGTGGGATGTATAAATGCAAAACGAGAAAATATTATTGGTAGTTTTACAGAAAATACTGATTTTGGAATAAGAGGTCAAATTAATAACTTTGATATTTCTAATTTAAAAAAATATAAAGTAGCATCTTTAGATGAAGTTAAATTAGGAAAAGCTCAAATAATTCTACAAGACAACTTTAATGAATGTAAAAAGTATAATATTGAAATTATAGATATAGAAAATCAAAAACATCCAGAAAGTAAAAGTTTTAAAATTAAAATTACAGATAAAAAACTTTTAACTCAGACTGGTGGTATTGTACAAGGTATGAGTGGTACTCCAATAGTTCAGGATAATAAAATAATCGGAGCAGTATCTCATGCTATTGAAAATGACCCAGCTGTAGGTTATGGTGTATTTATTAAATGGATGTTGTAAATAATATAAACAAATCACTTTTAGGATGTTAATAAATGATTAATAATATATTTGGTCTAAAGGTACTCTTATTTAGCCTACAGACCAAATATATTAGATATTTTACATAGTATAAAATATAATTTTTTATTCAAATTTATATTAATATTATTTCCAAAATTTTTATTTATAAACTGCTATTTTGAATTTATTTAAAAATATACAACTTTATATTACTTATTAGTATTCTTTCCAGTGTTAGGTAAAACATTTCCTAGATTTTTTTCTGGTATATTTACATAACTTTCTGGAACATCACCTACTATTATAGTTTCACAAATAGGTATTTGAGCTTTAATCTGTTTTGTTGAAGTTATAAGTGGTATTACTACCTTAACTTGTGTTTGAGCTTCTAGATATATTCTATGTCTTGTTTGATTTATACCTGACGACTCAAATTCCGTTTTAAAGTTTACTGATACTGTTCCTATAGGTTCAATAGATACTTCAAGTTTAGGACCGTATTTAGCTAATATAGGACTTCCTAACGCTGTTCCTATAGGTATGTAAGAACTTGCTGTCTTATCCTTTTTTAATTCATCTTGTATTTCTAAAGCTATTGCAGATGCAATCTCATTCATCATTATAGTATTTGCTTGTATCATAGTTATTTTACCATTATTATCAAGCTGTATATCCATTAAATCTTCATAATTTATTTTTCCTTCTACCATCTCAGCAACAGCTTTATTTATGGACCTATTTGCTAGCTCAAGAGCTTTAGTTTCTGCTAAAACTGTTATTGTTGGTCTTAAAGTTTTATCTATATATATAAAACTGCCTATAAATACAGACAAGAAAAGAATTACCAAAAAAATAGCTATAATTTTTCTAAATTCATTTTTCGTTTTTCTATCTACTATTCTATTCAAAATTATCCCCTCCTATTTATTTATATGTAGCTTTGGCATAATTTTTATAGTATTTGTCAAAAATAAATAAAATAAAAATATAGACTTTTTAATACATTATGTTTATACATATCTACAATGTACAGAATATTATAGCAAATTCATTTTTTCTATTAATTACAAAATTACTCCTATTTGTGTTATAATATTGCATTAAGTAAGGAGGTTAAAATCTTATGAATAACGATAATGATAAAAATGGAAATAAAATCAGAAGAAAAAAAGTTAGCTCCTCTGGTAATACAAATAAACCAATTAATAGAGCTTCAGCTAACAAGACTCATTCAACAAAAAATAAGAAAAAATCTAAAAAAAGCGATAAATTTAGAAAACTAAGAGTATTTGGGATAGTATTTTTAGTTTTACTAGTTGTTGGTACAGCAGGTACTGCTGGTCTAGTATTTGCATCACTAAGAGATGTCAATCCAGTTACAGAAGCTGTGCTGGATAAGCAGACAAACCAAACAACTACAATTAAATACGCTAATGGAAAAACATTATCTACAGCTCCAAGTGTAAATAAAAAGACTCCTGTTCCATTAGATAAGATTTCCCCTCATCTTCAACATGCTGTAATTGCAATAGAAGATGAACGTTTTTATGAACATAAAGGTGTCGACATTAAAGGTTTATTTAGGTCAGTATTAAAGACTCTCACAGGTACTAAACAAGGTGGTAGTACTATTCCTATGCAGGTATCCAAAATGTTGTTAACAACTGAACAACAAACTATACCTCGTAAAATAAAGGATATTTACTATGCACATGAGATGAGTAAAACAGTAAGTAAAGATAAAATACTGGAAACTTATTTAAATAACTTCTTCGTTGGTAGAGGTTTAGCAGGTGCCGAGGCTGGTGCACGTGGTTATTTTGATAAGTCTGCATCTGACCTTACTCTAGCTGAGTCAGCACTTCTTGCTGGTTCAACTAAAAATCCATCAAGATTTTCAGCATATAAAACTTCTAAATTAGATGGAAACGAAACTAAGAGTGATTTAGAAAACAAATTATTATTTTTTGTTAACACATCTGATGATAAGTTAGATGACCCTACTCAAGTAGATTTTGATATGATTGAAAAAATAAAGTCTTGGGAGCTTATATCTAATGATACTTATAGACAACTAAAAGCAGGCACATTAGTTATTAGAAAGGCTGTAAGTAACCCTGAAGCTAAGAAAAGACAAGAAATTGTTTTAAAGAAAATGTTAGAATTGAAATATATAAAACAAAGTGAATATGATGAAGCAATCAAAGCTAAAATAGAAATAAAATTGCCTAAATCATCAGATAAAGTTTCTTCATCTGTAGAAGACCTTATCGAAAGTGAAGTTATAAATGCTTTAATGGAACAAGGACATACAAATGATGAAGCTCAAAACTTATTCTATAATGGTGGTTTAATTGTAAATACAACTATAGACCCTAAAATGCAAGATGCTTTAGAAGAAGAATTTGATAGAAACAGCAATTTCCCAGGACATATGGTCGGCTCTGATGGAGTTAGTCAACCACAAGCTGCAATGGTAATCTTAGATTATAAAAACGGCGAAATAAGAGCACTAGCTGGAGGAAGAAATATAAGCGGTAGAAAAACTTTAAATCGTGCTACTAACCCTCATCAGCCGGGTTCTTCTATAAAACCTCTAGCAATATATACACCAGCTATTGATACTTTAAAAATCACACAATCAACTGCTCTAAGTGATTCTAGAGGAGGGTATAAGTTTGAAGAAAATAATAAATGGAATCCAAGAACTACTACTGCTGGTCATGGTTCTATGAGTTTACGTAGAGCACTTGCTAAATCTTCAAACACAATAGCTGTCAAGACTGCTGAAATGCTTGGAGATTCTTATGATGAATGTGTAGATATAATGATGGATTACTTAAAGAACTTTGGTATAACAACTTTAAAAAATAATCACTCAGGTTCATCTGAAGCAAGTGATAGAAAATTCCCATCATTGACACTAGGTGGTATGGCGAATGGTATTACTCCACTTCAAATGGCTGCTGCTTACGGTACATTGGCAAATCAAGGTGTTTATGTAGAACCTTCTATCTTTACTACTATAACTACTTTTGATGGTCAATTATTAGTTAAAAACGCTCCTGAAGAACATAAAGTTGTAGAACCTGAAGTAGCGTATGTTGTTACAGATATGTTAGAAAGTGTAATTACTGAAGGTACTGGTGGTGTCGCAACACTTCCAAATGGAATGCCTGTAGCAGGTAAAACAGGTACTACAAATAGTGCATATGATGCTTGGTTTGTTGGTTACACTCCTTATTATGTTGGTGCAACTTATATTGGAGATGACGCTGGTAGAAAAGATGATTCTGGTAATACTATAAAACGTAGAGAAGTATCACGTGGAAGTACTACTACTGCAAAGTTATGGAAAAAAATTATGGAAAAAATACATGCTAATTTGACGGTTACTGAATTTGAAGTTCCTAAAAATGTATATTTTACAAAAATTAATTTGGAAGATGGAGGAAAGCAATCTTCTGGCTCTAAAGCAGCATTTATTGAAGGTACTGCTCCTACTAGAGTAAGTGCTCAACCATCATCTGAAGATACAAAAAAACCAGATAATAATCAACAAGAAGAAAATAACAACAACAATAATTCAGGTAATAATGGTGGTGGTTCCACTCCTCCTGACAATGGTGGTAACAACAATAATGGTGGTGGCTCTACTAATACTCCTGATAATGGTGGCAACAACAATGGTGGTGCCTCTCCACCTCCTGATAATGGTGGCAATAACAACGGTGGTGCCTCTCCACCTCCTGATAATGGTGGTAATAACAACGGTGGTGCCTCTCCACCTCCTGATGCTGTTGAAACTCCAACACCTTAGCTTAACAAAAATCGAAATTTAAATAAAAATATAAGAAGTTGTCTCAAAGTGATTTTTAAAAATCATTTATGAGACACTTCTTTTTTTGTAATTACATCATATTATTTGTTTTCGTAAAAAAGAGAATCCTGATAAACAGAATCCTCCTTTCTTATATAAACAAATAAATATTTTATTTTTAAAGTTTTTAACTAAATATTTTATTCCTAGTTGTTTATATATTATAGATAGTTGTATCACAAAATTATATAAACTTAATATTTTTCTAACTACTGTATACCAAATGTCTGAAATCTATTTAATTTTCCATATCTTTTAATAAGCTCTTCCCACTCTTCTTTATCATAGAAGTTGCACTTATTTCTACCAAATAGCTTGGCAACTTCAATTGCAAATCTACCAGCTGAATCTAAGTCACTAAAATTAGTTGCACCTGTAGCACATCCAGCTACAGGCATCTCTGTAGTAATCGCTACTCCTACTACTGGTGCATCTATAGCAACTGCTGGCTGTAAAATACTATTTAAGTGATACAGATTATTTCCATATGGTGTTATATCTTGAATTGATAAAGGGAATACAAATGGAGATTTTCCAGTTACAGTCTGCATAATATCCAAAAGGTCGTCACTAGTTCTTAATATGTAGCCTTCTTTAACAGTTGGCGATATTGCAAATCCTCTATTGTTGATTATTCTATTTCCTTTAGTAGTATCTATAGAAAGTATTGCATCACAGCTATTATCAACTTCATTTTCATTCATAGTCATCATATCAATTGGAGAATCCATAAAAGGTGTAGGATAATGTTCTTTAGTTGGAGCATCTGGACAAATATGAGTTGAAATTACAACATCACCATCTAATACATCTCCTTTTTGTTGCATATCTAAAAGTTTAGCAGCAATTGCAATTGCTACCAATGCTCCATCACCATCTGAAACAAAACCTATTACTTCTGGTCTTGCTCCAATACCTCCTAGTCTACCTAAAATACCAAGAGTAGGAGCATCTCCACCTTTTGATTTTCCATTCTTGCCAGGAATTGTAAGCTTGACTAAATCTGTTGAACCCTTACTTGAGGACAATTCTTTTACAGTTATATCTACCTCCCCATAACCTTGTAAATAAGTTTTTACTTCTTCTCCATTAGCAGTTGCTTTATCTAAAATGTCATAAACCTCTATTACTTGTTTTAATATCATGTCTAATCTAATTTCCTTTCTTAATACATTTTAAAATTATATATTATTTACTATACAAAACATCTACTCCACACATTGCTAGCACCTTAATTGCTTTTATAAGTGCTACTCTACCTTCTTCACCACCAGCTGCAACAGCAGAGCTTGTACCTATAATAATGATGCCTTTTTCTCTTCAGATAATGACTTTATTTCCTCTTTAATTTTTCAACTTTAGGTCCTGCATTGATTCCAAACATTATTCCTAATGGATATAGTGTTAAAGATAACAAATATGGAGACACATTTATTTCATTATCCCTTATAAACTTTTTTAAGGCTGGTATAACTCTCCCTAATAAATGAGGAGAAACGGCCATCCCTATAAATATAGCCCATAATATATTAAGTAAAGTTACATTAATTCCCATAACTTTAAATGAAATAGGACCAATTAATTCTGTTGTAATTATAAAAGATGCTATTATGGCGTTTCTAATCCCTACTTTTTCTTTCGTTTCTATACCTCCTTGTAATTTTTATAATTTTCTTATAATATAATTGTTAGTGATTTTATTATATAACCTATCATTAATAATGTATAATATATATTTATTCATCATTTTTATATACTTTTAGTTATTAATCAAAAGAATATTCTGTAGATTCATGATATAAAATGCAAGCAGTTTATTGATTTATATTATTTAGATAATAAATTTTGAACCATTGGATAAAATTATTTATTCATTTTATAAAGATTTTTTCAATAAATAAAGTAGTACAATGTACTGACATACACTTACTCCTTTTTATTTTGATTTATATTATTTTCTAGATTACTCCGTAGAAACTATAATATCTTTAATACAGTTTCTACACCTAAAAACTTGCTATTTTATTCTTTTAACACTATTTCGTATTATTAATCTTGGATATAGTTTTCTTGGAATATGTTCTGTGCTCTTTTTATTTATTATATTTACCAAACTATCTACTCCATTTTTTATAACTTGTTCTCTTGGGTCATCTATTGTTGATAAATGTGACCTAAAGTATGATATTAATTCAATATTATTATACCCTATTATAGAAATATCTTCTGGTACATTTGTACCATAAGTAGTTTTTAACTCTTGTATTATAGAAATCGCTGGTACATCTTGTTGTACAAATATAGCTGAAGCTTTTTTTATTTTATCAATATATTTTTCTAAAAATTCAACTTGAGATTCAAAATCCATTTTAGATTTAATAACTTCAGTATTTAAATTTGCCTCTTCCATAGCATTCAAATATCCCTTAGTTCTATCTTCATGCATTTTTGAACTCTTATCATCTGAGGTTACTGTTATTATATCTTTATGACCATGGTCAATTAAATGTTTAGTAGCTATATAGCCTCCATATACATTATCGTCCCAAAAGAAATTGTCTACTTCCCCTATAAAAGATGGTTTAAAATATATAAATACATGTGGAAAATTATTGTCTTTTAAAAAGTCATACTCTTCTTTTTTTATTGATTGAGACACAATTACTAATCCGTCAACCATTTGTCCATTTACCATTTTATATACATTACTATCCCCACTAATATTATTATTAGGTTGTATTATAAAATCGTATTTATTAGTCTCAATAGAATTTATAGAACTGTCCATTATATCACTAAAAAATTTTCTAGTATCTTGGTGATTAAAATTATTTGAAAAGATTACCCCTATTCTGTTGGTTTCTTTTTTTGCTAAATTTCTTGCATTTACATTAAAATGGAACCCTAGCCTATTTGCCTCTTCTACTACTTTCTTTTTTGTTTTTTCAGATACATTAGGATTATTGTTTAAGCACCTAGAAACGGTTGAATAACTGATACCTAGATTCCTTGCAATATCTTTAATAGTTACCATTTTTATCCCCTACTTCACTTCATTATATTTTGATAATATAATACTACACTATGTTGTAAATAATTGTCAACTTCAATTATGTAAACGTTTCTTTATATAAAAAATGGAGATGATTAAAAATAAAAAATCGATTGTCATATGTTATAGCTTAATAGTTTATTAGATTCATTTTTTATTCAAACACAGCTAATATTACCATCTAATTTAATATAGTAAAAATATTATTTAAATAAAAATCCTGTATCATAATAACACAGGATTTTTAAACATCTAAATTTTAATATTAATTAGATAAATCATTTTTTATCAAAGATGTACTTTACCACCTATACCATCATTATCAAAGTAATATCTAATACCATCAATAACGAAATATCCTCCAGCTGCAGCTATAGCAGTCTCTGGTATAAAGTAATATAGATTACCATTGATAGCTTGCCATCCAGTAAATGCTTTTGAATTATTACCAAAGTAATATTTTTTACCATTTAAAATTAAAAATTTATTTTGATAACGTATAGACTGACCTTCTATGTTATTGTTAGAAGTATTAGCAGGTGCAAAGTATTCAAATCCATTAGGTCCTTTAAACACACCTATCTGAGGTAAACCATTTTCAAAGTAAAAGTTTTTATTATCAATAATTTTATAACCATTTGCACCTATAGCTGTATTAGGCTCAAAGTAATACTTCTTACCATCAATAGTTTGCCATCCAGTTACTGCAACAGCAGTATTAGGATTAAAATAATATTTTTTACTATCAACAGTTTTCCATCCAGTTACTGCTTTTGAGTTACTTTCAAAGTAATATTTTTTACCATCTAAAGTTAAAAATTTATTTGCGTAAAATATAGCTTGACCTTCTAAGTTATTATTAGAAGTATTAGCAGGTGCAAAGTATTCAAATCCATCAGGTCCTTTAAACACACCTGTCTGCATAATACCATCATTATTAAAATAAAAATGTTTACCATCTATAATTGTATAACCAGTTGAAACTATGAAAGTGTTAGGATTAAAGTAATACTTCTTACCATCAATTGTTTGCCATCCAGTTACTGCAACAGCAGTGTTAGGATTAAAATAATATTTTTTACTATCAATAGTTTTCCATCCAGTTACTGCTTTTGAGTTACTTTCAAAATAATATTTTTTACCATTTATAGTTAAAAATTTATTTTGGTAAAGTATAGCTTGACCTTCTAGGTTATTATTAGAAGTATTAGCAGGTGCAAAGTACTCAAATCCATCAGGTCCTTTAAATACTCCTGATTGTATAATGCCATCATTATTAAAATAAAAATGTTTACCACCTATAATTGTATAACCAGTTGAAATTACAGCAGTGTTAGGATTAAAGTAGTGTTTTTTTCCGTCAATAGTTTGCCATCCAGTTACTGCAACAGCAGTACTAGTATTAAAGTAATACTTCTTATCATCAATAGTTTGCCATCCAGTTACTGCAGCAGCAGTATTAGGATTAAAGTAATACTTTTTGCCATCAATAGTTTTCCACTCAGTAACTGCTTTTGAGTTATTGTTAAAGTAATATTTTTTACCATTCAAATTTAAGAATTTATTTTGGTAAACTATAGCCTGACCTTCTATGTTATTATTATAAGTATTAGCAGGTGCAAAATACTCAAATCCATTAGGTCCTTTAAATACTCCTGTTACCATTTTAGAATTGTTATTAACATCAAAATAGAAATTATTTCTTTCAATCGTAATATATCCATTTTGAAGAACTCCATCATGGCTAAAATAATACTTGTCATTATTAATAGTATATAGATGAGTTGTAGCAGTAGCATTATTCGGATTAAAGTAATATTTTTTACCATCAATAGTTTGCCATCCAGTTACTGCTTTTGAGTTGCTACCAAAGTAATATATATTACCATCAAAATTTAAAAATTTATTTTGATAAAGTATAGCTCGACCTTCTATGTTATTGTTAGAAGTATTCGCAGGGGCAAAGTATTCAAATCCATTAGGTCCTTTAAACACACCTAACTGTATAATACCACTATCATTAAAATAAAAATGGTCACTATTAATAATAGTATAACCAATTGAGGCTATGGAAGTGTTAGGATTAAAATAATATTTTTTACTATCAATAGTTTGCCATCCAGTTACTGCAACAGCAGTATTAGGATTAAAGTAATACTTTTTACCATCAATTGTTTGCCATCCAGTAGCTGCAATAGCAGTATTAGGATTAAAGTAATATTTTTTACCATCAATTGTTTGCCATCCAGTTACTGCTTTTGAGTTATTATCAAAGTAATATTTTTTGCCATTTATAGTTAAAAATTTATTTTGGTAAACTATAGCCTGACCTTCTAGGTTATTATTATAAGTATTAGCAGGTGCAAAATATTCAAATCCATTAGAGCCACTAAATACACCTATTTTCATTATACAATCACTATCAAAATAAAAATGTTTACCATCAATAGTTTTATAACCAGTAAAAGCAATAGCTGTATCAGTATCAAAATAGTATCTACTACCATTAATAGTCTGCCAACCTTTTGAGATGATAGCAGTGTCAGGATTGAAATAATACTTATTGTTATCAATTACTTGTAATCCGACTACAGCAATGCTGGTACTAGGGCTAAAGTAGTATTTCTTACCATCAATAGTTTGCCATCCAGTTACTGCTTTTGAACTAGAGTTGAAATAGTGTAGATTTCCATTAAAAGTTAAGAATTTATTTTGATAATTTATAGCTTGACCTTCTGTGTTACTAGCCGTATTAGCAGGAGCAAAATACTCAAATCCGTTTGGTCCTTTAAATACACCTATCTTCATTACACCATCACTACCAAAATAATTGTGTCTACCACTAATGGTTTTATAACCAGTATAAGCTGCACCGCTATTGATATCAAAATAATATTTTTTACCACTTATAGTTTTCCATCCAGTTACTAAGTTAGATTCTATAGGATCAAAGTAGAATAATGAATTATTTATATTGATTAATCCTTTAACCAATTTACTAACTTCATTATAGTAATAAGTTTTATTACCTATTGTTTTAAACCCTAAATGGTCTCTATCTAATTCATTTTCAGAATTAAATGATTTAAAATTACTCATTATATATTCTAAAGATAAGTCTTTAATATCTTTAAAATCTATACTCATTTTATTAAATGACTGAACGTTAGATAAAATATCTTTAAGTCTTATTTTTTGTAATATTTTTTTATTACTTTCTTCTAAATATCTAGATAAAATAAAGTCACATCCTTCTGTAGACCATTCATACTCAAAAGAAGAACTATCCAAATTTATATTTACTTTTTTGTGGAATGTATTAGGGTTAAGAACTATAATCTCAGGGTAGTAATCATTTGAATAATAATTAGTTTTAATATTTATTAAACTTGTATATAAATTAGGGGCAATCAATATTTTATTGATGTATCTATCTATTCCATATAGAGGTTCATAAGAAAAATCTAGTGAAGTAGATATATCTTCACCTGTATCAATATTGTATATAGGTTCTACTACAAGGTTTTTACCATTTCCACTAAATATAGAGCTTTTAGATGCTGCTGTTTTCCATTGCCCAAAATATATGTCTATATTTTTATTATTGTCACAAATAAATTCTACATATCCAAGATTAGTTTTTCCATTAAGAACAAAGTATTTATCAACTACAAAGTTTATATTCTTAACTCCAAATAATTTCCAGAACTGTATCTTATCCAAAAATAAGTTCATAAAATTAGAAGTATTGTAGTTTCCATCTGAATTTTTTACAAAATCAAGGAAAGATAAGTATACAGATTCATCTAAATATAATCCATTTACTTTTACTTTATTTTTACCTATTAAGGAAATAGAGAACTCTATACTTTTATCAGTATTATTATCAACATAGTATTTTCCTGTTATAGTATTAATATCATCTTTTATAAATACATTTATATTCTCTGCAACAAAGTCTTTACTGTTAAACTCTAGTGTACTGCCATTATAAGATTCTAATATATTTTTATTGTCTTTTTTATAATGTATTATGCTTTTTTGGCTTGTTCTAGATATAGCTCCAAAATATTTATTATTAGATTCATCAGTGTAATTGTACGCTATATTCTTAACATCTAGACCTAGAATATTAATTTTCTCAATAGTATTAGATAAATTAGATATCAAATAATCTTTATCTCCAGACAATAATAAACTATAAGATTTTGCAACAAGGTTTACTTCTATCATTAAGCTAATTTTATCGTCTAACTCACAAGTCAAGAATATATATCTCTCTTTATTGTCTATATCCCCTGAAAAATCTATTGTTTGATTACCTATAATAAGTTTATTTTTATTTATATCAATTTTACTTAAAACATCTTTTCTTAAGTTTCCTTTTTTAATAGTTCCGTTTTCTATAGATATTTCTCTTACTTCATTATCAATATTAAATATCCATAAATCATCTTTAGATAAATTTATATTCGTTGATATTGGATATGAAGATAATAATAAAGAGTAAGTTCCTCCTGCTCCCTCAAATGAATAAGATAATTTGTTTCTAATTTCGTCAGTAGTTATAGTTGGCATTATGAAGTTTCTAGTATCTTTATCTAATTTAATTTTAACATTTGTATCTTCATACACTGGTTTTAATGTAGTTATTGCAAAATCGAAAAATGCATAGAATCTCCAGTAAAATTTGCCTGGATTTAAATCTCTTATTGAATCAAGTAATTTAGTTCCATTATTTTCTAATGACCTTAAACCTGGAACTGCTCCAGTTTCCCACCAAAATAATCTTGAAGGAGCATTAGGTAACATCATTAATTTTTTTGAAAAATCTAAATTTTCTGTTTGCATACCTATTGCAGAATAAACTGATAATGGAGGAATATAAGAATTTATATATGGAGATGAGAAAAAGTGGTCTATATTACCAGTTACTGTGTGTCCTGAGCCACCCTCCATTGATAATATATTACATGTTCCTAATTTTATTGCATTAGTATTAAAATCTACTTCTGATATTACTAAATCATCAATAGGAACTAAAATTTTATCATCTTCTGTTTTAAAAGGACCATATTTTTTAGATTCAGCCAAATGGTTAAAATAGTTTACTACTGAAGTTGCCTTATCATGTAATATTAATTCATTATTAACTAATGAAGGTATTCCTGCAGATATACCAGCTATAGGTAATAAGAAAATAGTAAATTCAGCACCTATTCCAATAATTGAAGATATTGTTGCAGCAATAGATAGTGACATATTTACTGCCAAAACACCTACCTTAGCCTCTAGCTCTTTTTTTAGCAATGGGTCATGTTCGTCTAATAATTCCTTAATTGCTGCACCTAGGTTTACTCCATCTAATATAGTAGATACAATAGGTATCCCCTCTGTTATAGTAGGTAGTACATTTATAGTCTCATTTACTGCATTTGATATTAAGTTTAATAATTGGATAGAGTCATATATAGTGTTTAACCCTGTACTAAATAGTTGAGCATAGAGTTGAACCTTAACTGAAGTACTTAAACCATTTAATACATCTTTATTACTACTATAATCTATTAATGATTGAATAAAAAATGCTGCATTTAATGTATTAACTTGAGATACATGGTCTAATTCTACATTATATATTAAATTACCATTAACATCTGCAACTATACTATTTTTTATAGTACTTATCTCTTTTGTAATATGCTCGCTATATTCTGAAAAAATTTCTTTTTCTGTCTGTACATAAACTGATTCACCATTACTTTTGTTAATAAATCTTACAGAGTAAGTTGAATTATTTTTTAAGATATCTTCAAAAGATATTAAATACCTATCATCTAAATTATTTAATTTTTTTAATTCATGTAATTCATCAGATACATTTTCAAGTAGATTGAACTCATTTATTAAATCATCTATAGAGTTGTGAATTATATTTCTAACAGGTTCTAATTTTTCATAATAAATATGATCTCCAATAGAGGACTCAACATCAAGTTTAAGATTACTTAAGATAGATTTCACATCAGGATTAATACTTGTATCAAGTAACAATGTTTTTATATCCTCTGATATTGATGCTAATTTTGGAATATTTTTAGATTTTGCTTTTAGTTTATTATCTATCGGATCTAGGAAGATATATTCTTTACTAGATAAATCCCTCATAATAGCTTCCTCTTTATTTACCCATTTACCTGAATGAGCCAGTAGTTCTTTCCTTCCCTTGCTATTAATCCTTACTTCATATTGATTTGCTCCTATAGTAATAGAATCTTTATTTACACTAGGTAAAGTGGAAGTAATTTTGTCCATGATTCTTAATAGTAATTTGCCAGGATAAGTTTCTCCAATATTAACATCATAACTAAACATATTACATCCAAGCAGGTTTACTTCTACACTTTTAGGCGATATATCTAATTTTATGATATCTAAAAATGAACTTATCTCATTAGAAAGTGAATCCACACTTAATTTAGCAAATTCGTTTGTGTTAAATTCGTCTTTACCATGTCCAATAAAGGTTACTTTTATTTTTTCCTTATTTTTTAACCTTTCAGGTATTCTATATTTATTTAATTCTAAAATAGATTTTCCATCATCACTTAAAAAGTAACTTTTTGCACTTTCATTCATATTTCGTTGTATTATAATGCTATTTTCAGGATTTTTAGAAAATAGATTACATGCTGATTCGTAACTTATATCATCTCCTTGTAGTTGTATGATATAGTGAACATAATTTTTACTTCCAGTTTCTTTTATATTATTTGATGGAATTTTATCATTTAATAAATAGCTTTTGTTAATAATAGTATTTTTATTAAAATCTATTCCACTATCTTCAGAAAGAGAGCCTTGAGTATAATCTCTTACATATTTCTCAAATTCATATTTTACATCTGCATGCTTAAGTCTCCATAAACTATCTGTTTCCTGTTCTGTAAGTTGGGATATACTATCTGCTGGGAATTTAAATTCCATTATGCCTGGTTTTAATACACCTGCTTCTACAGTGTTTTCTTGGAATTCCATAAAATCATAGTAAGCTGTTACGTAAGCTCCTGGACCACTTAAACTTATTGTAGAGGTAGCACCTGGCATAAAACCTACTTCTAAATATCTTGATATTTTATTTAAAAATGTATAGTTTTTTTGAAGCTCTGAATTAGCTAATGACTTATTGAAAATTGTATTCGTCTCAGAGAAGTTAGTGCCAGATTCTATAGCTGGGTTAAGGTGTTTATTTAAAATTTGATATCTGTTTTTTATTTGTTCTATTACTAGGTTGGTAAGATATGAATCTTTTTTTGATATCAATCCTTGATTTATAACACTGCTGAAAACGAAAGTTGCTTTAAGGTCAATATCAGATAAATTTAAATTTCCTAACTTGGAAAATATCTCTGATTTTTCACTTTTACTTTCTATAATGATTTTAAATTTATCTTTTAATTGTTGATCAAGTTTATCAAAATTTGCTGATGTATAATTATTTATATATTTCTTATACTTCATAATAGCCTCTAATTTTATCTGTTCCCAAGTGTCTGATGCTATAGAATCAGGTCTAGATATTGTCTGAAATAAATCAGATTGTATACCTGGAAGCATATCAACATCTAAATATACTCCTCCAAATTTCTTTAAGACTAATAATCTTACTACATCAGATGCTGCAGCTAGATTTCCATGATTTAACAATTCCTGATTATAAATACTTAATAACTCTTGTTCTGTAAACAAGTTATTAGATCTGATATCTATCCCATTGTTACTATTTATTTTTTTCAAAGAATTTGTTCTATAGGATTCTAGTACACCTGCGTCTTTACTATATTCATCTACTAGATGAGACTTTATAATATCATCTATTGTAGGTACTGTAGGTTTATTGATTTCAGATTTATAATAAGCTATGAATCTCTTTTGTCTATCATATATAAATTCCATTCTTTTTTGGTAAAATAGCATATAATCAAATTGAGGATCTTGAATATCTTTTTCTAATAACTGTAATGCTTCAATGGTAGAAGACTCAACTATAGCCTTTTTTAGTGTATTAACTAAAAATGCTTCGCCATCATACCATAGTTTAGTACTATATTCTGCATTAATATCAGTCCATTGCTTTATATATTCAAGAGCAACATCACTGACTTCTCCTCCTATCCATACAAAATGTAAATTCTTTTCTACAGGACTTGTATTTGAATTTTTAATGAGGATTACTTCCTCTGATATATCTTCTTTTAAATCAGAGAGTGCTTTATTTCTACTTGAATTCTCATATTTCTTCATGAAAACATCAATTGATTCACTTAATTTTTTTAATTGTAGATATTTTTCCTCACTATTGTTTGTAACTAACTTATTATATTCATCTAAATTGTTTAATATAGTTTTATACTCATCTTCTTTTGCTTTAACGCTAAATGCTAGTAGTATTAACTCTGTTCTAGATATTAAAGGCATAAGAACCTCCTCGTATTATTATTTTTGATAAAGTAAAGTATATCATTTGGCTTTATATTGTTAAAATTTTCACATCTCCAAATAATAACTCATTAATTAAATAAAGTATCCATGTTTTAAGCCTACTTTAAATTGATTTTCTTGTTTTAAACTTTGAAAATAAATCTTATACACTTCTTGTGTTGATGCTAATTTCAAAATATCACTTTCTGTTATAACAACTCCTTTCTATTTAAAAAAATAAATTAATATTAATTTTTTATGATTTAAGTTTTCATATTTAACTCACTTCCTAACATTTTAATCTAAAGACACTCAACTAGTTAATTGACTCTTCTATTATATAAAGAGGTTATCTTATAGAAATCTGTAAACCTATTTTATATTTTTTTAATATTTTTTATTTCTTTATATATTTTTTCTGTAACTTTTAATCTATCAGTTAAATCCTTTATTAAAATTTGATAATTATTTTCTCTATTGCTTTGCCTTTCATCAAATATTTTTTGTGTTTTTATTATATAAAAAATTAAAAAAATACTTAAAACAGACCATATACCTTGCGTTGATGCTAATTTCAAAATCTCACCTTCCATTATAACAACTCCTTTTTATTTCCTTAAAATCTCTGTTTTTTCTAAATAAGCATTAAGATACATTATATTTCCATAATATTCTATAAATTAAAACTTTTCTTTAGAATGTTTTTTTAATTAACTAACTTTTTTCAATAGTGTCTCAAAACAAATAAAAATTCTTGTAAATCATTTACTGAATTACTTTTTGATAAAATAATTAATTCATAAAAGGACTTTTCATATAATCACCTCTCTTATAGTTATAATGATGACTTTTTTTGAATTTTGACAACATGTATTAGAAATTAAGCATTATAATTGTAAAAAATATAAAATAAAATTATTTAAAAATACATTAATTTAAATGATTTAAAAGACAATTTTGTTTAATTCATATGTTATAAGTATTAAAATATTCTGTTACTGTAAAAACATAAAAAAGGTGAACTACTGTGGACTCATTGTAGCTCACCTTTTTATTGGTAAATCTCCTTACTAGATAGAACACTTTATAAAAATATATTCATATCAAGCCTTTTATAATTTAAGTTTTCATATCTATTCACTTGCCAATATTTTAATTTGAAGATATTTGGTTAGTTAACTTGCTCTTCCATTAAATAAAAACGTACTTTGATACAAGTATGTAAATCTAATTTAGGTTTTTATATATATCTTCTATATCATTTTAGTCTATTGGTTAAATTAACTATTAAAATTTGGTATTTATTCTCTCTATTATTTTATATATTTCAAAATATTTTTTTGCTTTTATCCTATAAAAAATTTTTAAATGTAATACAAACTTTGTGTTAATGTTAGTTTCAAAAATTCTTTATCTATACATTTAAATATTTTTTATAATCATTTTTTATTTTTTTAAAGGCTCTATTTTTAGCCTTATTAACAGCTTGTCTTGATATCTTTAATTTCATAGATATTTCTTTGTCAGAATAGCCTTTTAGATATTTATAAAAAATAACTTTCCTTTGAATGCCAAATAATTCTTTAAAAATGTATTCATAGAAACAAATACTTTCTTCAAAACAACATTTATCTAACTGAATATTAATATTCAATATATTTTCATCAAATTCTACAAATTTAAATTTTGTTTTAGAATATTTTTTAGACAACTCAAAGGTTTTATTAAGCAATGATTTATGAATATATTTGACTATTACACCGTCATTTTTCATATTAAATTTTTCTAAATCCATTTTTTTTAGTAGTTCAATAAAAAATATTATTAAATCTGTATTCCCTTCTTCATAATGTAAAAATTTACTAAGTTTTTTCAGTAATGGCTCAAAAGTAAATAAAATTTCTTGTAAATCCTCTACTGAATTTCTTCTTGATGAAATAATTAGTTCATAAAAAGATTTTTTCATATAATCACCCCTCTCGCACTTATTAAGGATGATTTTTTTTGAATTTTGACAACATATATTCAAAATTAGTTATTACATTTGTAAAATAGGAATAATATCTTGCAAAAAATATAAAAATTAAAATATTTGAAAATACATTAATTTAAAAGTTTATTTTGAAATACATTATTAAACTAATAAATAAGTCATATGAGAATAGTAATGAGATTATATGAAAACAATAAATAAATTATATATGAATAATAAAGATATTATATGAAAATAATTATTTTTTAAAAACACTACAAAAGTAAAATTTTTATTGATGTAGTATAAAAGGTTTATATTATGTAAATATATGAAAACTATTATTTTTCTTGATTTTCAATTTTTATTGTAAATGGTGAATTGTTATGAATAGATATATTATTATTTGATAATGATACTAGTTTTTGAATAGAGTTAAAAAATAGGATAAACAATGTATTGTTAAATGAAGAATTTGAGATGGATACCACAGAAGAAAGAATAAGAGATTATATTAAAATTTAAGGTATTAATTAAAAAAGAAATAATAAAAAATAGCATCTAAAAATCTAAAAATGGAGTTGAACTTAAAATTTGATTAGAAAAAATCAAATTTAAGTCAACTCCATTTTATAAAAATTTATTATTCTATTAAGTTATATTTATGGTTTTGCTTTTGGAGTAAATACTACTGACATAAGATAGCCAAAAAATATAGCTGCGGCTATTCCACCAGCTGTAGCAGTTGTACCTCCTAGAAAAATACCTAAAAATCCATCACTTTGAATTGACTTTATTACCCCTTTAGCAAGTGAATAACCAAATCCTATTATAGGAACTGTTGCACCTGCTGATGCAAACTTAACTAATGGCTCGTAAAGACCTAGAAAAGTTAAAACTACACCAGTTGTTACATATGTTACCATAACATATGGAGTTTGCATTTTAAAATAATCCATCATTACTTGGGCTATTAAACATATAATTCCACCTACAATAAATACTCTTACATAGTCCATTAACATATATATCACTTCCTACTCGTTTACTATTACTACTGCATGTGCAACACATGGTATTGTCTGCTTTTGTAGTGTACTTGTTGGTGAAAGTAGTGCTCCTGTTGATACAAGCATTACTTTGTTAAATTCTTTTTTTCTCAACTTCTCATATATATATCCTGCAAATACTGTAGCTGAACATCCACATCCACTTCCACCACAATGGACATCTTGTTCTTTAAGATTAAACATTTCTATACCACAGTCAGTATAACATTTTGATATATCTACGCCCTTTTCTTTTAAAAAGTCTTCTGTTATCTGCTTTCCAAGAGTACCTAAATCTCCAGTAGCAATTATATCAAAGCTATTTGGGTCATCATTCGTGTCTTCAAAATAAGAATATATGGTATCTATTGCTGCTGGAGCCATAGCTGGTCCCATATTATTACCATCATCAATACCTTTATCTATTACTTTACCAACTGTAACATACTTCACCTTTGGACCTTCTCCATTAGAAGCTAATAATACACTTCCTGCTCCTGTAACTGTCCATTGAGCTGTCATTGGCTTTTGATTTCCAAGTTCTAGTGGAAATCTAAACTGTCTTTCTGCTGTACAATAATGGCTTGATGTACCTGATAGTACTAAATCTGCAAAACCACCATCTATAAGCATAGAACCTATACAAAGACCTTCTGCCATTGTAGAACAAGCTCCATATATACCTAAAAATGGAATGGCTAATTCTCTTGCTGCAAATGATGCTGGTACTATTTGATTTATTAAATCTCCACCTAGCATATAATTTACATCTGTCAGTTTCTTTCCTGCCTTTTGTATAGCTTTTTGAGATGCAGTTTCTACCATTTTACTTTCAGCTAATTCCCAAGTTTTTTCACCATATAAATCGTCAGTCATAATCATATCAAAATAATCCTTTAGTGGCCCTTCACCTTCCTTAGGACCAACTATAGTTCCAGTTGATATTATTGTTGGTTTATTTTCTAACTTGACTGTTCTTTTTCCAATTCTTTTATTTTTCATATTTTCACACCTTTTTAATTTTGCATTTTACTATTTAATTTTTTAATATTAATTAAAATCTGCATGTTTATTGTCTAATTAACTACTTTCATAGTTATTCTTTACCTTTTATAGCTTCTTTGTAATTAATAAAATTTAAATTAAATAATACTCCTCTAAAACATCTTAAAAATATAATAAATAATTCCACATAAAATAGAAGAGCCTATACCATAAACTAAAACTGGCCCTGCAATTTTAAATAAGTTTGCACCTACACCTAACACATAACCTTCTCTTTTATACTCCATTGCTGGAGATACTATAGAGTTAGCAAAACCTGTTATTGGAATTATAGAACCAGCTCCAGCTCTTTTTCCTATTAGGTCATAAACTCCTAGCCCAGTTAAAAATGCCCCTATAAATATTAGTGTTATTGATGTTGCAGAACTAGCACCTAATTTATCAAGACCTCCTACTTTCATGTATAAATCATTTATTGCTTGCCCTATCATACAAATAATTCCACCTACAATAAATGCAAGTGTATAGTTTTTTAAATATGTAGGTTTTGGGCTTATTTGGTCTACATATTTTTTATAATTTTTATCCATACTAAACACCTCTCTAAAGTATTATTTGTTAATTTTAAAAAAATAAACCTATTATTTATTTTGACTGTTTAAAGTTTTGTCAAAAAATAAAAAAGATGCCTGATAAAGAAAAAATTTATTTTCTCATAAAGACACCTTATTTTTATTATTTTTTATTAATAATTTAAAAACTTAACATAAAAAGTTATTACAACTTATTTTAGTAATACCTTTATTATTTTTTGTTATTCTACACATCCTTGTTATTCTACATATCATAAGTACTCTCATGATATATATTCTTTTAACTTAGACAACACTTTTTTCTCTATCCTAGATACTTGAACCTGTGATATATTAAGCATTTCTCCTATTTCACTTTGAGTCATATCTTCAAAGTATCTGAGAACTATTATTTGGCGTTCTCTCTTATCTAATCTTCCAAGTATGTCTTTTAACAATATATTATCCACTACTTTTTCTTCTTCACTTTCTCCTTTCATGCTTATTTTATCAATAAGACATATTGGAGAACCTTCCTCTTCATGAATAACTCCTTGCAAATACTCAACGTTGAAATTAGCTTCCATAGCCATTACTAAATCTTCTTTTTCTACATCTATTGCTTTAGCTAATTCTTCTATACTCGGTTCTCTACCTAATTTTTTGGTTAAAGCTTCACTTTCCATCTTTGCCTTTACAGCTATTTGCTTTAAAGACCTTGATACTTTTATCATACCATCATCTCTTAAGTATCTCTTTATTTCACCTAAAATCATTGGTACTGCATAAGTAGAGAATTTTACATTAAATTTTGGGTCAAATTTATATATTGATTTTATTAAGCCTATAGAACCTAACTGAAATAAATCTTCTCTATCATATCCTATATTTAAAAATCTAGATACAACGCTCCTAACTAGACCTAAATTGCTTGATATTAATATTTCTTTTGCCTCTTCATCTCCATTTTGAACTTTTTCAATAAGTTCTAGAGTCTCTTCATGACTAAGAAGAGGTTTTTTTTCTTCTCTGGCAACAGTTACTTCCATAATAAAACCTCACTTTTGGACTTTATTTAGGCACATTTATTTTTTTAGTCATTTCAATTCTAGTCCCATTATCTTTTACAGAACTTACCTCTACATCGTCCATAAAGCTTTTCATTACTGTGAATCCCATTCCTGATCTATCAAGTTCTGGTTTTGATGTATAAAGTGGTTCCATTGCCTTCTCCACATTTTCTATTCCATACCCTTCATCTTCAACTATAATCTTTATAGTATTTCCTTCTATCTCACATCTTAAGAAAACAAACTTAGAACTGTCCTCTTCATATCCATGTATTATAGCATTTGTAACAGCCTCAGAGACAGCAGTTTTTATATCTACTAATTCATCTACTGTTGGGTCTAACTTAGCTGCAAAGGATGCTACTATAACTCTTGCTAAACTTTCATTTTCAGATATTGCCGAAAATTTAACTTCCATAATATTATTCATCACATACTCCTCCCTACAAAGAACTTAGAGCTTCTTCATACGTATCATAAATGCCAATAATTTTATTTAACCCAGATAAATCAAAAATCTTCTTAACTCGTGAACTTATATTAATTACTGAAACTCGTCCCCCTTCATTAGAAATCTTTTTATATCTACCTATGATGACACCTATACCTGAAGAATCCATAAAATTAATATTTTCAAAATTAAATACAACATTTTTAACTTGATTTACACTTAATAAGTTATCTATTTCTTCCCTTATTTCATTGGCTACATGGTGGTCTAGTTCTGAGCACATAAATTCTATGTATAGATTCTTATGTTCTAAGGAATAATTTACCATCAAAATCCCTCCTTCAATAGTTTTGTAAAAATAGTAACTTTTAATCAATTCTATAATTGTATTTCTATTCCTTCAATGAAATTTAACTAGTTTTGTCGTATTATTTCTACCATGCTTTCATTATATGTTACCTGACCACCAAAATCTGATATACCAGTATCTGTCAAACTATTAGGATTCCCATGTTTCTTCCACCAACCAACATACATTTTTACTATATAATTACCTACTCCATCATCTATACTTATTTGTACATTTAATTTTGATTTTTTTGACCTTAACATCACAATATCTTTATCCTTAATACCTATTTTTTTAGCCATGCTTTGATTTATATATGCTTGAGCTATAGATTCTTTATCCATAAAATGTTGGCTAAATAAAGTATCTGCATGATGATTAGTTAATAATCTAAAAGAAATATTTTCATTTTTCTCTTCTATTTTTTTAGGTTTATTACTTATATATACTGGTGTTGGACTTATTCCCAAATTTTTTATCCTTTCTGAATAAAGCTCGTATTTTCCAGATGGAGTCTCAAACTTCTTATCCTCCCAAGCAACAGGATTATGTATAGTAAAATAACTATTTTTAAGTTTTTCTATATCTATGTTTTTATCAAAATGTTTAAGTGGTTCAATCACTTTCTCTAGATATTCTTTCTTCTCTACAAATGGATAATTTTTTATTCCCATCTTTTTAGCTAGTTCCATAAAGAAGTAATATTCATCCATCAATTTATGTGCTGGCTTTACTGCTCTTTCATTATAGGTTATATATGGATTAGCCATTGAGCTATAAATTATATCTTCACTCTCTAGTGTATTTGTACAAGGTATAAACAGGTCACATAAAGTAGCTGTATCAGTCATAAACAAATCAAAACATACTTTAAATTCAATTTTTGAAAACACCCTCTCCAATTCTACTAAATCTGGCAGTTGATTCAGCATATTACTTTTAGTTATCACAGCCATCTTTATAGGAATATTATCTTTGATTGACTTATTAGATAAATTATACAATTCATTTGATATATAATCTGTTTTATTTGATGTTGTATCAAGTTCATCTGATACATGATTCACTTTATTTAATGCCCTATTAAGTTCATCTGATACATAATTTATTTTATTTGATGTATTTTTTAAAGATTCTTCTATAAATTTACTGATATTACTTACATAAAACTCCCTATCTTCACCATATGATTGGCTATTGTAAGGGTCAGAATTTATAACACTTGGATAAACTTTATTAGCATAGTTTACCCCTCCACCACTAAATCCGATTTGACCAGTTATAGCTCCTAAAGCATCTATAGCTCTTATTGTATTTCCACCATTTTTATATTTTTGAAGCCCATATCCAATGTTTATACTCGAATATTTGTTAGTATATAAAGCAACTAATTCTCTTATATCATTCTCTTTAACACCACATTCATCAATTAAAAAACTTAATTCCAATGAACATAAATATTTTTTATACTCTTCAAAACCAATAACATATGAGTTTATATATTCTTCATCATATAATTTATCTTCTACTATAATTTTTGCCATAGCTATAGCTAAAGCCCCATCTGTTCCAGGATTTACCTGTATGTATTTATCTGCTATTTGAGCTGTTTTTGTATATATAGGGTCAACCACTACTATCTTTATACCTTTTTCTTTAGCTTTTTTAATTATTTGCATAGTATGAATTGTAGTATATGCTGGATTTTTTCCCCACACAAATATGCTTTTACTATTTAACATATCTTCTATAGAATGACCCTTAGCTACTCCAAAATCATACTTTTGAGCATGCATCCCTGCACTCCAACATGGACCACCCTTATGTCTGCTAACACCTCCGTAAAAATTAAAAAATATATCTCCTATGTATTTTAATACAGACCCACTTCCATATTGGTCATAATGCATGACAGACTTTGATGTATACTTTTCTTTATAGTATGTAAGTTTTTCTGCCATTATTTCTAGAGCCTTATCAAAAGAAATCTCTTTCCATACTCCATCAACTTTAAGCATAGGAGTCTTTATCCTATCCTTATGATTTAATCTATCTAAATGAGCCATCCCTTTTTTGCATATAAAACCTTTTGTGTAAGGATGATTTTTATCCCCTTCAATTTTTATTACATTATTTCCTTTAGTGTAAACATTAAATTTACAACAATCATAGCAATCTAATGTACATCCATGACTTAATTTTTTTATTATATCCATAAAATATCCTTCTTTCTATTTTCTTACCTTATTAAAAATTAATATATATACCATAATTTATTAAATTTTATATATTCAAAACTACAGTATATAAAACAAGAAAAGCCTTATGCTGTTAACTCTTACAGATTATCTACTATCTGTTTTGTAAACACATCAGGCTTTTTAAATATCCAATATACTATTTTATATATTTTTGTATACTATACATTATTTTTTCTTTTTATTTGCTTTTTCTATATTAATCTTATTACCTTTTATCTTAATGTCTTTCATCTTTTCAATTACTGTTTTTGCATCTTTTTTAGGTATTTCAACAAAAGTATATTTATCATATATATCTATAGTACCTACTACTTTACCTGGTATTCCAACTTCTCCAGCTATAGCACCAACTATATCTTTGGCTTGTACTCTTTGATTTCTACCAATATTGATAAACAATCTAATCATACCATCTTTAGCTCCAGTTCCACCTTTTCTATCTCCATATTCTCTTCTAGGTCTTTCTTCTATTATTTCTTCCTTCATTTCTTCACCTAGAGATAGCTTCACAAGTGCAGCAGCTATATCAACCATTGCATAGTCTTCTTCATTACAGAAACTTTCTAACCATTGTAATTGTTTAGTTAAATGTCCTTCTTCTATAGTTTGTTTAACTTGTGCAAAGAAAGTACCTACTTTTTTCTCTTCAACATCAGTTATTGTTGGTATATTATGCTTTATTAATTTAGATTTAGTATATCTTTCTATATCTTTCATCTTTCTCATTTCTTTTCCAAATACAAAAGTAAATGACATACCTTCTCTACCAGCACGACCAGTTCTACCAATTCTATGAACATAATACTCTTCATCTTGTGGTAAATCATAATTGAATACACATTCAACATCATCAACATCTATACCTCTAGCTGCAACATCAGTAGCAACAAGTATATCTATTGTACCATTTCTAAACTTATCCATTACTATATCTCTTTGAGTCTGCTTTAAATCACCATGTAATGCATCTGCAAAATATCCTCTTGCTTGTAAATCTCCTACCAATTCATCTGCTTTTCTCTTAGTATTACAGAAAACAACAGATAATTTAGGGTCATACACATCAACTAATCTACATAATACTTCTAATTTATTTGATGACCTAGTTTCTATATAGTATTGTTTTGTATTTGAAACTGTAAGTTCTTTTCTAACAACTTTTATATGTTCTGGGTCTTTTTGATATCTCTTAGTCAATTCTAAAATTCCTCTTGGCATAGTAGCTGAAAAGAAAGTTGTTTGTCTTTCTTCTGGAATCTTACTTAAAATCATCTCTATATCTTCTCTAAATCCCATATCTAGCATTTCATCTGCTTCGTCTAATATAATCATTTTTACATTATCCATTTTTAATGTTTTACGATTTATATGGTCTATTGTACGTCCAGGTGTACCTATTACAACTTGCACACCACTCTTTAGAGATTTTATTTGTCTATCTATTGGTTGACCACCATATATAGGTAATGTCTTTATTCCGTACGAATACTTAGCTAGTTTTCTTATTTCTGTTGATACTTGTATTGCAAGCTCTCTTGTTGGACAAAGTACTACAGCTTGTAAACTTCTATTATTTGGGTCTATTGTTTCTAGTATAGGTATACTAAAAGCGGCTGTTTTTCCCGTACCAGTTTGAGCTTGGCCTATAACGTCTTTACCTGACAAAATCGCAGGTATAGACTGTGCTTGTATAGGAGATGGTTCTTCAAACCCCATTTCAGCTATCGCTTTTTTTATTCCCTCACTTATTGGTAAATCTTCAAACTTTGTTATATTCATATATTATTCCTCTCCGTTATCAATTAATCTTAACCTATCCATTATACACTTTTTTAGGATATTCTGCAATTAATATTTTAAACAGTTTAGTTAAATAATATACATAAAATACAAAATTGATATGTACAGAAAATATGTGAATAACATCAATATTCCTTGTATTCTGCTAAGTCTATTCGATTTAAGTGTTGGTATTATTACTATTAATAGCAACAATATCATAAATGGTATATCTAGTTGTCTATTTTGAGATAGTATTGGTATGTTATTTGGTATTGCTGATATAGCTATTACTGACACTATATTTAATATGTTTGCACCCAAAATATTCCCTACTGATATTTCATGATGATTTTTTCTTATAGCAGTAATTGATGAAACTATTTCTGGCAGAGAAGTTCCAAGTGCTATTATAGTCAAACTTACTATACCTTGAGGTATATTTAAAAAGCTAGCTATTCTCACTCCACTCTCTATAAGGATTTGTGAGCCTATTATCATCATTATCAAACCTGTAGCAAAAAGTAATAGTATTTTCACAATTTCTACTACAGAAAAACCTCTATAATTTTTACCTTTTTTAGTAGATATATCTTTAATAGCGTCATTTTTGATATTTCTATTTTTAGTATTGGATTTCCCAACGACACTTCTATAATTATTAACCATATAAAAGATTAATATTATTATAAGTAATAATGAATCCCCTCTTGTTATAACTCCATCTAAACTCAATAAAATTAAAACTATAACAGACACTATTAATAGTAAGGACTTAGAAAAAAACATTTTTTTATCTACATTAAATGGACTTAGAAAAACAACCAACCCTAATGCTAATCCTGTATTACATATTATAGAACCAACTGCATTTCCTAAACTCATAGTAGTGTGCCCATCAATAGAAGCAAGCAAAGACACTGTAAATTCAGGTAATGTTGTCGCAAAACTAACTATAGTTGCTCCAAGTATAATTTCTGATATATTCGTTTTTCTCCCTATCTCTACAGTACAATTTATAAAGATATCTGCGCCTTTAGTAATTAATAGAAAACCTACTAAAAATAATATCACTGTGATAAACAATATATCACCTCCCCCTATTAAATAAATATTCAATTTGTAAAGATGTATGCTTTTTCTTTTTTCTATAATAAGATTTATTTATTCTAAACCCAAAATAAAGAAATACATTCCTATTAATTAGTTATTTATTTGTTTCATTTCATTTATATATGGGTATAATTTCATCACATTATTAACATATAATTTGTTTTACACTTTAAAACGACAATTTTTTATTTTTTGTGTATACAGGATACGAATAATATGTTATTATTATATTAGAAAATATATTTTTAAAAAAATATATAAAATAAATTAAGTATATAAAAATTAATTTTAATAGTATTATTTATCATTTAAATCTAAGGAGGAAACACTTAATGAATGCATGGCAAGGATTTAAAACAGGAAGATGGACTAAAGAAATAAACGTTAGAGAATTTATACAATTAAACTATTCTCCATATGAAGGAAATGACTCTTTCTTAGCTGGTGCTACTGAAAACACTAAAAAATTATGGGACAAAGCAATGGTCTTATTTAAAAAAGAAAGAGAAAATGGTGGTACTTTAGATGTTGATACAAAAACTGTTTCTGGAATAGCTGCATATGCTCCAGGATATTTAGATAAAGGATTAGAAACAATAGTTGGGTTACAAACGGATGCCCCTTTAAAAAGAGCTGTTATGCCATATGGTGGTATCAAGATGGTTGAGAATTCATGCGAAGCTTTTGGATATGAATTAGACCCAGAAATAAAAGATATATTTACTAAATACAGAAAAACACACAACCAAGGAGTTTTTGATGTTTATACTCCAGAAATGAGAGCTGCTAGAAAATCAGGTATAATAACAGGTCTTCCAGATGCTTATGGTAGAGGAAGAATAATTGGTGACTACAGAAGAGTTGCTCTATATGGTGTTGATGCTTTAATAGAAGATAAAAATGAGCAAAAGAAATCATTAGAAGTTTCTTGCATGGATGAAGAAGTTATCAGATTAAGAGAAGAAATAACTGAGCAAATATCAGCTTTAAATGAACTTAAAAAGATGGCCAAGTCTTATGGATTTGATATATCAAAACCAGCAACTAACTCAAAAGAAGCTGTACAATGGTTATACTTTGGTTATTTAGGTGCTGTTAAAGACCAAAATGGTGCTGCTATGTCTTTAGGTAGAACATCTACTTTCTTAGATATATACTTTGAAAGAGATTTAAAAGCTGGAATCGTAACAGAAGAAGAATTACAAGAGTATATGGACCATTTTGTTATGAAATTAAGAATGGTTAAATTCCTAAGAACTCCTGATTACAATAACCTATTCTCTGGAGACCCAACTTGGGTAACTGAGTGCATAGGAGGTATGGGAATAGATGGTAGAACATTAGTTACTAAAAACTCATTTAGAATGTTAAATACTCTATATACATTAGGACCTTCTCCAGAACCAAACTTAACAGTTCTATGGTCAACTAAACTACCTCAAGGATTCAAAGATTTCTGTTCTAAAGTATCTATAGATACAAGTTCAGTACAGTATGAAAATGATGACTTAATGAGAGCATACTGGGGAGATGACTATGGTATAGCTTGTTGTGTATCTGCAATGAGAATTGGTAAACAAATGCAGTTCTTCGGAGCTAGAGTTAACTTAGCTAAAACTTTATTATACGCTATAAATGGTGGTGTAGATGAAAAATCTGGTGTTCAGGTTGGACCAAGATTTGAACCTATAACTTCTGAGTACTTAGATTATGATGAAGTTATGAGTAAATTTGAACCATTCACTGATTGGTTAGCAACATTATATGTAAATACTTTAAATGTAATACATTATATGCACGATAAATATTCTTATGAAGCATTAGAAATGGCATTACATGATAGAGATATATTTAGAACTATGGCTTGTGGTATGGCTGGATTATCAGTTTGTGCAGACTCATTATCTGCTATAAAACATGCTAAGGTTAAAACTATTAGAAATGAACAAGGAATAGCTGTTGATTTTGAAATAGAAGGAGATTATCCAAAATACGGAAACAATGATGATAGAGTTGACAGTATAGCTGTAGAGTTAGTTGAAAGCTTTATGAATAAAATAAGAAAGAATAAAACTTATAGAAATTCTTATCCAACTCAATCTATACTTACAATAACTTCAAATGTTGTTTATGGTAAGAAAACTGGTAATACACCAGATGGTAGAAGAGCTGGTGCTCCATTTGCTCCTGGTGCTAACCCAATGCATGGTAGAGACACTAATGGTGCTTTAGCTTCATTATCTTCAGTTGCTAAATTACCATATGAGCATGCTCAAGATGGTATATCTAATACTTTCTCTATAGTACCTGCTGCTTTAGGAAAAGATATGACTGAAAGAATAAATAATCTTTCTGCAATGATGGATGGATACTTCTCTCAAAATGCTCATCACTTAAATGTAAATGTATTTGATAGAGCTACTTTAGAAGATGCTATGGAACATCCAGAAGAATATCCACAATTAACTATAAGAGTATCTGGATATGCTGTTAACTTCATAAAATTAACTAAAGAACAACAATTAGATGTTATAAACAGAACATTCCACGGTAAAATGGCTTAGTCTTTAAATTTTTATACTTTAACTAAGATTACTACTGTGTAGAAAATAAAAATAAAAGGCTATCTTATATTTGAATTATTTCTGGTATAAGATGGCCTTTTTTAGAGAAATATTATAACTATTAATAAGGTTATTAAAATATATTGTGAGGTGAACTCTATGATTAAGGGAAAGATACATTCCATAGAAACTTTTGGTACTGTAGATGGACCAGGAATAAGATATATATTATTTTTTCAGGGGTGTCCTCTTAGATGCAAATACTGTCATAACAGGGATACATGGGATATTAAATCAGGAAAAGAATATACAGTTGATGAAATAATAACGGATGCTCTTAAGTATACTTCTTTTATGAAGTTTTCTGGTGGAGGTATAACTGCCTCTGGTGGAGAGTCTACTCTTCAGCCAGAATTTTTAAGTGAATTATTTAAAAAGGCAAAAGAAAATGATATACACACTTGCTTAGATACATCTGGATTTGTAGATATAGAAACTATAGACCCAGTTTTAGACAATACTGATTTGGTTTTGCTTGATTTAAAACATATGGTTGAAGAAAAATCTATTGATTTGACTGGTGTTGGTATGGATAAAGCGTTAAAACTTGCTAGACACTTAGAATCAAGAAATATTCCTGTATGGATAAGACATGTTTTAGTTCCTGGCTTTACTGATGATGTAGATAATTTAGAAAAACTAGGTCAATTTGTAGCTACATTAAAAAATGTTGAAAGATTTGAATTACTACCATACCATTCTATGGGAATACACAAATGGGAAAATCTAGGTATTGATTATGAACTAAAATATGTTCCTGATGCCACTAAGGAAGATGTTAAACAAGCTAGTGAAATAATCTCTAAATTTGGAGTAAAAGTATATAATAGTTAGTTTATAAAATTCAGAGGCATTTACAGGTCTTCCAAATAAAAATCCTTGAATAATATCTACACCTAGACTTTTTACTATATCATATTCTTCATAAGACTCTATGCCCTCAACACAAACTTTTAAATTAATAATATGAGCTAATTTAATAATATACTCGAGGAAAGTATATTCACAACTATTATATCTGAAACTCCCACGCCTAAAGGTGTGGGGTTCTTAGGTACTACATGAATTTCTACAATACTCTCAGTTATAATAAATCATAACCTACAACATATTATCACTAATCATATTCCCTAAGACTTTTATTAACAAAGTATCTGTCGACACCATTAACGTTAATATTAGGCTCGTTTCTCAACCTATATAGTTTTTATATCCCCATACTAGATATTAAATTTATAACCATTTAATTTTAATTCTTTTAACCTATCTATATTATTAACATTAGGAGCTAACTCCAATAACTTAACATCACATTTACTAGATATAGCTATAGTTTGAGTTCCAATATCTATACCTACATTACCTAAACCAATTTGTCCTTTTATTTCTTAAATATTCTACAATACTTTATTTTATCTTGAATTGCTCTTTGAGCATAGTTGTCATTATTCTTTATTATTACTAAATTATGAAGTGAATACTCTGTTAAATTATATTTCTTATTAATATCATTAAATATTCTACTTCTATCTTTACCCTTATATTTACAATTTGCTTGATGCTCCTTAGATTCTATCATGTGGTTATATCTTTTAAATAGCTCTGATAAACATGAATTATATACTTTTCTATACTTATTAAAAGTATTATATATAATATCTTCTTGAAACTTTTCTGTTTTTAATTGTAATGTTAATATATAATTTGACATAGTGTTCACCTCACTTTTTAATATCTTGTTTTCTGGTTTTCTATATATATTTAGATTATACTATTTTACTAATTTCTTTATCTCATCAAACACATCTTCATTTCCATTTCCTCCTACCTTAGTTATCTTATCAAATTTCTTACTCTTAACTAAGTTTTTTTGAGATTCATCAAGTGATTTTTCTACAATCATTACTGGTGATTTATTTTTACCTGCTAAAACACCTACTGTTAAAGCATCTATTAAATCATTTTCTCTTAGGATTCCATTTTTTGTTACATAAAGATTTCTTAATTCTTTATCTTTATAAAACTCTTCTATTACTTTTGAATTTGTTTTATTTCTATCTTCTCCGCCTATTCTCTTTGGATTTGGAAATTGTTTTTCTATAGATTTTGGCAAAGAAGTTTCTCCTCCTATAATATAAGATTTTGATATTTCTTCATCATCTATAAATTTTTTAATAGGAGTTATGTCATTTTTTATATTTGTAAGAATTATTGGAGCTTTATTTTGTGCTGAAATACCACCAACACTTATAGCATCTGCTAGTCCAGCCTCTCCATTAGCTACAAATACTTTTTCTAAATCTACTATTTTATCTATTTCTTTAGCAATTCTTAGAGAAGTTGAATATCTATCTACTCCACCTATTCTTATAATAGTAAAACCTTTTAATTTTAATTCTTTTTCTAAATCAGAGCTTATTGTATTTTCTCCACCCATTATATAAATATTTTTTGCTTTTAATCTTTTTATCTCTTCTTCTGTATTTACATTTAATTTATCCTTTTCAGTTAATAAAATAGGTGCATTTTTAATATATGAAAATGGAGTTGCTGATAAGGCATCTGGGATTGATGTACTATTTACTAGTATTACATTTTCAGCTGACTCAAAACCTCTTTTACTTATTCTTGTAGCAGTTTCATATCTGTCATTACCTGTTAAATTTTCTACTGATGGGCTAGTTGTATCAGTGGATGAACCACCACTTCCACCACTACTACTTCCACCACTGTTTCCATTGTTATTTCCACCTGAATTGTTATTACCACCTTGATTATCAGGTATCTTTTCCCACTGAGCATAAAGTACTATATTATCATCAACATTAAGAGTATCACTTCCATCTCCTTTATATGAAATCCCACTCCCATCTTGTTTTGTATTCCATCCTATAAATTTATATCCATCTCTATTAAGATTTCCTGTATTTCCTTTTACAGTTGCACTAGTATTCTTGTCAAGTAGTTCATCTTCTGGTACATCACCTTGTCCACCATTACTATCGTATTTAACTCTACATTTGTCTGTCCAAAATGCATAAAGAGTCGTGTTTTTATCTTTTATATTAAACTTCTCTCCATCTTTATATCTGCTACCTGTACCATCTGCTTTTGTGCTCCAGTAGAAATTTCCACTTTTACCAGCAGGTGCTACTAAACCATTGTCTCCAAGTACAGTAACTTCATCGCCCTCTCCATATGTATTATTGTCTACTGGAGCTGTTCCAGTACTTCCATTTTTATCATATGTTACTCTACACTGCTCTTTCCATTGTGCATATAAAGTTGTGTTTTTTGTAAGATTAAATTTATCCCCATCTTTGTATGAAATACCTTTACCATCATTTTTTGTGTTCCATCCCTTAAATATTGCCCCAGATTTAGATGGTATCTGACTTGTAACAGTTACTTCAGTACCTTTTTTATGTTTTTCTTCTGGTATAGTTCCTGAGCCTCCATTTAAGTTATAATCTAATTTATATCCCCATTGCGCATATATTGTATTCCCTGCGATATTTGGCGGAATAGGGTCACCTTCTTTGAAAGACGTTCCACTTCCATCTTCTTTTGTATTCCACCCTATAAATTCTTCATCACCATTAACAAGTCCACCTTGACCTGGAAATTTATTGTCTTCTCCCGGCTTTGGTAAGTCTGGAGTTGTACCTGCTCCTCCATTTCCATCCAATTGTAAATCATACTCCCATTGTGCATAAAGATTTATATTAAGATCACTAAATTGTGTTAAATTAACATTAAAATCCGAATTTAATTCATATGATTTTCCTGTACCATCAGCTTTTGTATTCCATCTTACAAGTTTATAATTTGTTTTTTTAAGATTACCTTCATTCCCCTTAATTGTTAGCTTCTCATTATTATTATACTTTTTTGAATCTAATGGTACACTACCTGAATCATTCCCATTTCCATAGTAATTCACTTGTATAAAATTTGGGAACCAAGCGGCATACAAAGTTATATCATTTGTAATATCAGTTGAAATTATAACCGTCCCATCTGCATATGGGCTAGTGGTACTAGATAGATGATCACTTGAAAGACTCCACCCTCCAGCATGGTAATTTGGTCTTATAAGATTTGTACTTACTGCTAACATAGAGTTGTCAATATCATCAATGTCATATACTTGTGGACCACTTATTACTGCACCAGGTGCAATAGTTCCAGAAGAATAATCTGCTTTGTTTATTGTTCCACCAGTAGCTCCATTTTCGTCATAAGTTATTGTAATATAATGAGCTCGTCTCAAAGTTTTCCCCTGAATTGACTTATTAAACGTTTTAATTAAATAATTCTCAGCAAAAACACTTGAATAGTTTAAAGGAATTATAGCAAGTGCAAGTATACATGTTGTTAATTTTTTTAAATTTTTATTCATTAAGTCCCTCCTATTCATTTTTACAAAAATTAAACATTTTTTAATAAATAATAAGATTTTATTAAAGTAAAGAAATACTGATAAAATATATATCAGCATTTCTTACGACTATCAATTCATATTCATTATTTAAATATCAATTATATTAAATTAAGATTATAAGTTACAATGTTAACTTAATTTATATTATTAATTTTTTTGCCATACAGCATATAAAATGATATTACGTTCTTCCATAGTAATTGTTCCAGATACAATTGTTGATTCATCGTTTTTAACTGTACTCCAACCTACAAATGTATAAGTATCAGCAGTAAGACCACCAGTATTTCCAGAAACAGTTATATTATCCCCTTTTTTGTATTTTATTGGATCATATGGAGCTGAGCCAGAAACTGCTACTCCTACTGGAAAATTTGCGTTATAAACTACTCTGTAAGTTTTTTCAGCTACGGTAAAATAAATTGTATTTGGAGTAATTCCAGAAGAATCAAGTGTAACTGTTTGAGATTGACTTGATGGGTCTAAGTTGTATCCACTTGGAATCTTTGTAGAATCTGGAGTTATGGTATGGTCTCCAAATACAGCATTAACAACTTCTGTATATGTACCTCCAACTACATTACCATCTTTATCCTTAAATCCAATTGTTAAAGTACGTTCTGCCTCTGAAGGCATCTTACTTACTGTAAAGTAAACTGTATCTGGTACAAGAGAATTTACACTAAGATTTACCATTTCAAATTGATTATCTGGATTAAGTACATATCCATTTGGTACTTTTGTAGAATCAGATTCAACTCTATGATTTCCATATTCAGCTGGTAGTGTAACTGTATATGGGTCACCTACTATTGCTCCACTATCTTTATCTTTAAAGTTAATAGTAACTACACGATTTACAAGTGGAATATCAGGGCTTACTGTAAAATAAACAACACTCTTATCAAGGCCTGTTGGTTGAAGATTGACAGTTTGAGTTTGATTAGAAGGGTCAAGTTTATACCCATTAGGTCCTTTTGATGTGTCTGGGGTTATATCATGTGAACCTAATACATCTGGAATTTCTTCTATATAAGTACTTCCAACCTTATTTCCATTTTTATCTTTAAATCCAACTATAAGGACACGATTTTCTTCTGGCACTCCTGCCTTATCAGGAATAACTGTAAAATTAACTTCATTTGGATTAACACCATTTTGAGTAAGATTTACCACTTTAGATTGGCTTGTAGGGTTTAATTTATATCCTGCAGGAATTTGTGCCATATCAGGCGTAACTGTACTGTTTCCATATTTAGCAGGTACTTTAGCTGTATATGATGCAACTATAGCTCCTGTTTCTTTATCTTTATAATTGACTTTAAGAGAAAGTTTTGCATTTGAAATCTCAGTAGATGCATATGATATTTTTGTAGCTCCTCCACTACCTGTATTAGGTGATGTATAGCTCCAATTTACACCAGACATATCTCGATTTGTAACAAAAGAATAAACTCCTGTCATCTGACTTCCTGTTATACCTGCAGATGGTATCCCATTTGGAAATCCATAGCTTGTTCCATAAATAGTTGAAACTTTTTCTCCATTAATTTGTAATATCCACCCCTCTTGAGAACCCCCCTTTGGGTCAGTTCCCCACACATACTTTACATTTAATGATTTTCCACCACTTGGTACAAACAATGAAAACATTGTTACATATCCATTACCCATATTTGCACGAAAATCTACTTGATATCTTCCATTCATATCATATCTTTTCTCTGTAAATTGTTGTGCTACATTACTAGTTTTATCTGGCAAAGCCTGTGCATATGATGGCATTGCTACACTAGCAACTAAAGTTGACATCAAAACAAATGATGCTAATTTTCTTAACTTGTGTTTCATATAAGAATCCCCCTATAGTAATTTTTATTTTAAATAGATTTTCCATATCTTATTTTATAGATTCTTAAACTATCTATTTAGAGTTTGGTTAATCTATTGTAAAATCTAACTTAAAAATCGAATTTTTTATATGGTGTTCAATATTCAATTTATTATTTTATAGTCCAATGTAAAATATATTTGAAATTTATATGAAAATATTAATATGCTACAAAGTAGAATATCAAACATTTTATTGTTATAGAATAAAACGCATAATTTAAAAACATCCCTCTGTATTTTACAGATTTATGTACTTTAAAATATATATCTTTGTTTTTATTGATTTTGTAAGAACTAGTAAAAAGTATTATTACGCTACAAGGTTAAATTTTCAATGTTTATCAATATAAAATAATATTTTTTATTTTAATTATTGCTTCCATAATTTCCATTTGTTGTAAAAAAGTTACTATTTGTTGAAATTGGTATATTTTTTAAAAGATTATCTATGATTAATAATCAAATTTATAAGCATTTCTTTATTTTTTGTATTAGGATATTTCTTAGAAATGAAATATTTCTTAATTTGCTTTGATATGCATATTTTTATAGCTATTTTATTGCAAAAAAAATAACCCTTTTACAACTAAGGGCTACTTTTTTTCTCTGTTTTTTTTATTATATCATTATTTTTTCTTTATTTCAATATTTTTACATTTTTTCCATTATATTGAAAATATATCTTAAGTTTTCCAAATTTAATAAACTTTATAGCGCATACTTAAAATTAACACGTTTGGTTTCTATTTTATTACACTTAATTCTTACTTTTATCATTTTACAAAGCCAAAATAATAAAGAATAAGATAATAAATAAAATACTTATTATCTTATTCTTTATTTAATTATTTTACAAAGAAAATTTAGATTATTTTTTAAGTGACTTCTTCTTTCATTAATTTATTTAAATATTACTGGTTTTAATTTTTCAAGTAATTATTTTAAATACTCTAGCCTAAACTCTAGAAACCTTATAAACTACATCTTTAGCCTTTGGTAGATTTCCATCTGGAACCCCTACAGCAATACCAAATGGTACAGAATATCCTTCTGGTATATCAAGTAACTCTCTGTATTTTTTATTTGTATTAAACTCCATCTTTATTGACTCTGATTCTTTTACATCATCTTCAGCCAACACACTCACAAGACCTACAATATCCCCTTGCTCAACAGGTGTAAACAACCCTCTAACCATTCCTATTATACAACTTCCAAGCCCTAGTGCTTGTGCAGATGTTGTTATATTTCCTGTAAGTATTCCTATATCATATGGAGCCCATGAGCTACTTTCATCATAAGAAATAAATAAAACGGTTGGTGCACCATAAAATAACTTAAAGTTTTTATTTATCTCAACATTACTGACCTCATGAATTCTAGATAGAGTATCATCACTAATCTCTTTTAAAAGTTTTTGGTCCTGTACAACAGTTATATGCCATGGTTGTTTATTGCATCCAGAAGGTGCTGCAAATGCACAATGTAACAATGTATCTAGTTGTTCATCACTAATTTGTTCTGTTGTAAATTTTCGTATACTTCTACGACTTTGTATCAATTTTATTGTTTGGTTATCTTGAAAATCATTAATCATATCTATTCCCCTTTTTATGTATTTCTTAGTATAAATACTAAATCTTCAGAAAATTAATGTTGCAATTAAATTTCTTCATACTCTTATTATAGTTATTTTTAGTTTATATGTGAAGACTTAAAAGTATAAACTCTTTGACATATATTTTAATCATACCTATAAATAAAAATCTGGTATTAGACATCTATAGAAACTACTCTTTTCTATAATTTAATCAATACCAGATTAATAAAACACGCTATATTAATTTAAAGGACCCCATCCATCTTTAGTATGAATTTCTTTTTTTACAGATATAGCTGTATCTGTATCAACATCCCATGACCTACCTGCAACAGAAATACCATTTTTACCTTTATACCATCTACCTTCATCATAATCGTAAACTAAGGAAGTGTACCAATTACCTCCAGTCTTAGTATTTGCAAATACAACTACAGTAGCATCAGATTTAATAGGATTATATGCATATGGTTGTATATATAATGTATCTTTATTTAAATTATATTTCTTTTTAAATTCATCTGGAATTGTAGGCCATCCATTTTTATATTTGTTATCTAATAAATATTTTCTAAAATCATCATTACTTTTTGAAGCTCCTGGTATTATAGAAGGTTCCTCTGCAAATGATGCAATTAAATCTTTCATACTTTGATGTACATCCCTAGCCATTTCAACACCATCTGGATGCTCTGTACAAGTAACATACACTTTTGCAATACTTTCTTCTCCAGTTATTCCATCATAACCATCATCAAATTCTGCTGAATATGTTCCACCTGACTTACACTTTGGCTCTGTTTCAAAGTACTTCCCATCTTTATTTTTCAATACATCTTTTATAACTTCATTCTTATCTTTGCTTGGTTCCTCAGCCATTGCAATAATAATTTGAGTCTTTATATTTTCTCTATTTGAAAGACATGTAACTGCCTTACTTTTTTCTATATTTCTAAATAGTGCTGGTACTGCAACTATAACTAAAATTCCTATTATAGATATAACTACCAATAATTCAATTAGTGTAAAACCCTTTTTATTCATAATAATCATTCCCATTAAATAAAATTATAGTCCTTACTTTAATATGCTATATAGCAATAAAGTGTCTACATAAAGCTCTTCCAACAAAAACTCCCAAAATACTTAATGTAAAGTTAAAAAGTATATTTAATCCAAACAATATATAATTCCCACTATCAAAAAACTTTACAGTTTCAAAACTAAAAGTAGAAAATGTAGTTAGTCCTCCCATTAAACCAGTTGTCAAAAATAATTTTAAATTATTAGAAATAGAATCTGTTCTTATACTCATTTCCATCACAAATCCAATCAAAACTCCCCCAATAATGTTGACAACTAAAGTCCCAAATGGAAATTTAGTCCCTACAAACTTTAGAGAGATTAAATATCTTAATATAGCACCACAAAATCCACCAATACCAACATATAATGCTTGAATCACATGTAACACCTACCCCAAATAACTAAATCATTTATATATTAAAATTCTATGTCTTCAACCTCAATTCCATCAATTGCATCCTGTACTAATTTTTCAATATCAAGTGATGTTTCAGATTTTTCTATTTTTTCTAGTCTAGGTTTAGTCACAGGCTTTCTAGGAGAAAACACACTACAGCAATCTTCTTCAGGTACTATAGATGTTTCAAAAGTCCCTATTTTTTTTGCTATATCAACTATATCTGATTTATCCATTGCTATAAGTGGTCTAAACACTGGCAAATCTACAACAGCGTTAGTACAAGTAAGTCCTTGTATAGTTTGAGATGCAACCTGACCAATACTTTCACCTGTAATTAAAGCATCACAATGTCTTTTTTCAGAAAGTCTCTGTGCTATTCTCATCATAAATCTTCTTGAAAGGATAGTAGCTTCTTCTTCATTACAATTCTCACCAATTGCTTTTTGTATTTCCAATATGTTAACTTTGTGAAGTCTTACTCTTCCACAATATTTTGCCAATATTTTAGCTAAATCTTTAACTTTTTCCTGTGACCTTTCACTTGTAAATGGATAACTATGGAAATGCACTGCTTCTACTTCCATACCTCTTTTTGCAACCATCCACGTAGCTACTGGGCTGTCTATGCCTCCTGATAAAAGAGACATGGCTCTACCATTAGTTCCAAGTGGTAATCCGCCATATCCAGGGATAGTGTCACTATAGACCATAGTATGGAATTCTCTGTATTCACATTTTATTTTAACTTCTGGATTTCTTACATCAACAGAAATCTTATCTCCTACCTTTGATAATAGGTATCCACCTATATCCATACTCATTTCTTGAGAAGTCAATCCAAAAGATTTATCTCCTCTTCTTGACTCTACCTTAAAAGTTTTATATCCAGCATCTATTTTCTCTTCTAACATCTTTAAAGCAATTGCTTTTAATGTATCGTAGTCTTTTTTGGCTCTTACTCCAGGACATACGCCTACTATTCCAAACACTTTTCTAACTTCTTCGATTACTTCTTCATAATCATAATCTTCTAAATCGACATATATTCTTCCATATTCTTTATATACATTAAATTTGCCAATTGGCTTTAACATATTTCTTATATTTCTTATAAGCCTATTCTCAAATATATATCTATTCTTTCCTTTTACTCCAATTTCTCCATACTTTACTATTAATATATTATACACCATTTCACCTCTTAAACTAATTTATTCTCATTATTTGTGATTATTCTTTATTTCCTTTTCATTATTGACCTTAAGTCACAAATTGATTCTTTCAAAACTTTCACAACTTCTGACATTTCCTCTTCTGTATTCATATCAGATAAACTAAATCTTATTGTCCCATTTATTTCTTCATTTGTAAGACCTATAGCCTTTAATACATGACTCCCCTTCTTCTTAGAAGAGCATGCAGACCCAGTTGATACATAAATATTTTTTTGCTCTAAGTAATGAAGTAAAACTTCTCCCTTTGTCCCTCTAAATGATACATTTAATATATGACATACTCCATCTTCTGGAGAATTAATTTTTATATCTTCTATATTATCAATTATTTCACTTTTTAATGTATTTTTTAAGTTATTTACTTTCGAAATAATAGCATCTAAATCTTTATTTAGTATTTTAACAGCCTCTCCAAGTCCATATATTCCAGGTACATTTTCTGTTCCAGACCTAACTCCAATTTCCTGACCTCCACCTGTTAGCATAGGCTTAAGACGATTGCTTTCTTTTATATACATAAATCCAACCCCTTTTGGACCATGGAATTTATGTGCACTCACACTCATAAAATCTATATTATATTTAGATGGTCTAAAATTGATTTTTCCATATGATTGAATAGCATCAACATGGAAATAAATCTTTTCTTTTAAGCCTTTCAAACACTTTCCAACTTCATCTATCGGTTGTATAGTTCCTATTTCATTGTTAACATGCATCATACTTACTAAACATGTAGTTAACTTTATCGCATTTTTTAAATCTTCTATATTTATTTTTCCATCTTTTCCGACCTCTAAGTAAGTTACTTCAAAACCATCTTCTTCTAAGTCTTTTAATGTATTTAAAACAGAAGGATGTTCTATATTAGTAGATATTATATGATTTTTTCTCTTTTTATTTAGATTGGCAATACCTCTTATTATAGTGTTGTTACATTCTGTGCCACCTGATGTAAAATAAATCTCCTTTTCTTTCGCTCCTAGAGATTTAGCTATGGCCTGTCTTACTTCCTTTATCCCTTTTTCAACTTCCACACCTTTTCTATGGACAGAAGAAGGATTTCCATATTCCGTATTAAGTGCATAAACCATTTTATCTATGACTTCTTGATAAGGTTTTGTAGTTGCGCTATTGTCTAAGTATATTTCCAACTTAATTACACCTACCTTTATTTAAAATCTTCAACTCTAACTATTATACCACTAATTATAGTATTTTTTTTGTTAATCTTTATTAAAAAGACAATCTTAAATTTATAAAATATTATTTCATGAAAAACTAGTTTTTTCACTTTATTACAAATTTTTATAGTAAAATATAATATACTTATACTATACCCTACAAAAACACTTTATAAAATACAATATATGATAAAATAATATATTATATAAAATAAATATATTATATTATACTTGTACTTTATTTTTACTGTAAAAGTTAATTTTATAAGCTTACTTGTTATAAAAATAACTTTTATAATTTATATTAAAAAAAATATTGATTTTTGTGTCGCATTTTGTTATAATAAATTAAGGTTATCCCCCTGGTAACCCTAGTTAGTTAATATATCTATTCCCAATACCCTTTCATAAGGATATATTTTATATTTATTAAAAATCGGATTAGTAACGGAAATTAATTCGGTGGAAAAAAGAGCTTACCCCGAGCTCTTTTTTTTCTGCAAAAATTTAGAAAAATAAAGTTAATATTAATATAATTTTAATTTTAAACGTCTAATAGTCATCAATAAAAAAGGATGTATTGAATTTCTAATATCAATAACATCCTTTTTATATATTATAACACTTTTGCTAAAAATGATTTAGTTCTTTCATGTTTTGGATTTCCAAAAACTTCTTCTGGAGAATTATCTTCAAGTATACTTCCTCCATCTATAAAAATAACTCTGTCTGCAACTTCCTTAGCAAATCCCATCTCGTGAGTCACAATTGCCATTGTCATGCCTTCTTTAGCAAGTTCTTTTATAACATCCAAAACTTCATTTACCATCTCTGGGTCAAGAGCAGATGTCGGCTCATCAAATAGCATCATATCTGGTTCCATAGCAAGTGCTCTAGCTATTGCTATTCTTTGCTTTTGTCCTCCAGACAATTGTGATGGATATGAATCTTTTTTATCTAAAAGACCAACTCTACTCAACAAAACTTCTGCTTTTTTTTCTGCTTCTTCCTTAGTCATTTTTTTTAATTTAATTGGTGCTAATGTTATATTATCTAAAATAGTCTTATGTGGGAATAAATTAAAGTTCTGAAACACCATTCCTATCTTTTGTCTAACCTCATCAATATTAGTTTTTTTATCAACCAAATTTTTTCCTTCAAATATTATCTCTCCACCTGTAGGAATTTCTAGTAAATTCATACATCTAAGAAGTGTACTTTTACCAGAACCACTTGGGCCTACTATAACCATTATTTCGCCTTTAGCGATTTCTAAGTCTATATTTTTTAATACATTTAAATCTCCAAAAGATTTACTTAAATTTTTTATTGTAATCATATTATCACTTTCCTTTTTACTATTCTATGTTTTCCCTAAATGCTAAACATGCCCTCATCTAGTTAGACACAGATAGTTTCTTTTCTAATAATCCAACTAATCTTGATAGAGTAAATGTTATAACAAAGTAAATTACCGCTGCTACTATTAATGGCTCTAATGCTCTAAATGCTGCATTTTTTACTATATCCGCAGTACGCATTATCTCAACAACTCCTATTACAGATATTATTGAAGATTCTTTTACAAGTGTAATAAACTCATTTGCCAATGAAGGTAATATATTTTTTATAGCTTGAGGTATTATTATATATCTCATAGTTGACCAGTAATTTAATCCTAATGATCTACTTGCTTCCATTTGTCCATTATCAACTGATTGTATACCTGATCTAAGTATCTCTGCCACATATGCACCAGAATTCACTGACAATGCAAATGCACTAGCTATAAATTCACTTGGTATACCAAACAACATAGGGAATCTTATTCCTAATTGAGGTAATCCAAACCATACTATATATATCTGTACTAATAATGGTGTCCCTCTTAAAACCTCGATATAGATTGATGATATTGCTCTTAACACTTTACTCTTTGATATTTTTGCCATACAGATAATTATACCTATTACAAATCCAAAGCATAATGCCACAAGAGAAATTGATACTGTCACGCCTGTTCCTTCCAAAAAAGAAGTCCCAAATCTACTTAAAAAACTAAAATCTAAACTCATAATTTCATCTCCCACATAACTTTCTTACTAATTTGAAGCAGCTTCAGTAGATGCTTCATTTAAAAACTCTTCTATTTTCTTACCATCTTGTAATTCTTTTATCTTTTTATTTAATAATTCTATAAAGTCTTTGTTGTTGTCAGCTTTTTTGATTGCTGCTGCCATACCTTCTGTTACATCTTTACCAACTTCAGTATTTGCCATTTTTATTCCATCATATTTTTTAACATTTATTAAAGAAACTGCTTCATTAGTAACAACTGCATCTATGTTTCCATTTTTTAATTCTGTAATTAAATCAGGTATTGCTTTTAAAGATTTTGTAGTTGTCATTTTTAGAGTGTTAACTACATATTCTTCTTGGATACTTCCTGCTTGAACTCCAACTCTAAGTTTCTTTAAATCATCTTCAGTTTTTACTTTGTCTATATCTGCATCCTTAACTATAACTGCATTTCTACTTAAATAATATAATTCTGAGAAATCAACACTCTTTTCTCTCTCTGGTGTTGGAGACATCCCTGCAAGAATAATATCAACTTGGTCTGCATTTAAAGCACCTATTAATCCATCAAATGACATATCTTTAATTTCAACCTTCACACCAAGCTCCTTTGCAAATTCTTCAGCTAACATTATATCGAATCCTTTTATTGAATCTTTTCCATCTACTACCTTATGGAATTCAAATGGAGGAAATTCTGCACTAGTACCAACAACCAATTTTCCACTTTCTTTTATTTGTTCTAACTTTGTCTTTTCTTCTCCACCACTACATCCTACTAGTGATAATGTTAATCCTAATACTAATCCTAAACTTAATAATTTTTTAAATACTTTCATTTTAATTACCCCTCTCTTTTAATTATAATTTCCCTCAAATTTTAATACTTAAATGTTTCGACTTACAAAAAAAGCCTCTCAGTCTATAATGACTAAGAGACGACTTTACCGCGTTACCACTCTTATTGATAAATACTTATATTACTTTCAAAATTTGTGAATGTTAGCCTTTAAGCTGTATGGATACTTCAATTTTTTAAATCAAAAAAGTCCCTTAGCTTTACAGCTAAGAGACGAATTATATCCGCGTTACCACTCTTTTTGATAAGTAAGTACTTATCCTCTCAATCCCTTAAGGCGGGCAAACCAATTATCATACTAAAACTTCTGATAATCTCCTCCAGAGCTCTCTTCACATAGACTTCATTGCTAGGCTTACACCAACCCCTAACTCGCTGTAAATCCATATATGTTACTTTCTCTATCACTGGATTTGTTTCCTTAAATTGTTAATACAATTGTACTTCCTTATAATATTTTTGTCAATAAGTTTTTTATTTTTTTAATAATTTTTATTTGTAAATTATTTGAACTCTACAGTTTATATTTATTGATATTATTTGGATAATCATAAATAGTATCTTTCATATTTTTAGATATTTTTTAGATAATAATATATAATCTCTTTCATATTCTTGCTATTTCTAAACAATTATAAATAATACATTTTTATCTATCTCTTTGCCTTACACATAATAAATAATATACTTCTTGCTAGTCTATACTTATAAATAATATATTGTTTGCCTATCTAAATTTAGATTATAAATTAAATAGTATAAATTATATTCTTCAATAAGCAAGTTTTCAAATCTAAGATTCGCTCTCTATCTTTAAATTTTATTGTAAACATAATTCCATCTTTTTTAATTATTTCTCCTTCATGAAATTTTTTATGGTATACCTTATCCCCTACACCAATACTATCAATTTCTTTTTTAGTTGGAGACTTTATATCATTGATAAATAATGATTTATCAACTTTTTTCCCATATTTATTTAAAGTAGAGCTTATACATAATTTTTCTTCAGCTCTTGTAATAGCAACATACATAAGTCTTCTTTCTTCTTCTAATTGTTCTTCTTTTTTCTCTTCCTTACAAATATCATATGACTTTTCATGAGGTATTGTTCCTTCATTTACACCTATAATATAAACATTTCTAAATTCTAATCCTTTTGCACTATGCATAGTTGTAAATATGACACCATCATTCTGTTTATTCTTATTATTTTCCATTAATTCAGTCTTTACCCTATCAATATGCTCTAAAAACTCTGTCACAGTATTAAAATTAGTAGCTGAACTCTCAAGTTCATTTAATATCTCTACAAGCCCATTAGTCTTTATTTTTCTGTTACTACAATAATCTAAAACGTATCTATCATAATCAAGACTGGTTCTAATATAAGATATTGCATTTTTAGGATTTAAAGTATTTAAATAACTTAAATCTATTTCCAAATCATTTATTGTTTTGACTTGTTTCGGATGAAGATTACATTTATTTATTAATGCTGTTATAAAATCATTTTCATCCTTAACCATATTTATACTATCTTTAGATATATATCTAAATGGCTTATTTATAATTCTTAACCAATCTTTATTTGATTTTGGATTAATACCTATTCTTAAATATGCTAGTATATCTTGACTTGCCCAATGGTCATATATTGTAATTACTGAATCTTTTACTACAAATGGAATTCTCATATCCATAAACACATCTACCAATGCTCTTGACTGTATATTGGTTCTATAAATTACTGCAAAATCTGAATACTCTACATAATCTTTTTTTATTTCGTCAATTATTTCCTTGGCAATATATAAGGCTTCTTCCTCTGAATCATGTGGAGAAATATAACTAACACTTCCTCCAGTGCCTTGACTACACTTAATTACTTTTTCATATCTATTTTTATTTTTTTCTATAAGTCTATTTGCAGTATGCACTATTTCACTTTTAGACCTATAATTTATGTCTAATATTATTTTTTTAGTATTATTAAAGTATTGCTCAAATTCAAGTAAAAAATCTGGTCTAGCTCCTCTAAAACCATATATACTTTGGTCCTCATCTCCAACTGCAAATATATTGTTCAATGGATTAGAAATTAACTTTAAAACTTCAAACTGCACTTTATTTATGTCTTGAAATTCATCTATTAGTATATATTTATATACATTTCTAACCATTTCTAATGCAGATTTATTATTCAAAAGTAAATAGTAAGTTCTTATAAGCATATCATCAAAATCTATTTTATTAACTTTAGATTTTTGTTCTTCGTATAAGTTGTACACTTTTAAAAACTCATCTTTTGTTAGTACTTCTGAATTAAATTCGCTTTTATCCATCAGTTCATTTTTTACATAAGAAATTTCATTTATAACTTGCCCTATATTCTCATCATCATCAGCATTCTCTACATTTAAACTTTTTAAGATTGCCTTGATTGTCATTCGTTTGGATTTTTCATCAAATATACTATCTAAATTGTATCTTTCAAAATACCTTAGAATTTTAAAAAATACAGAGTGGAAAGTGCCATAGGTCACCTTATTAAGCCTTATATCATTACTTAAACTTAAAGCTCTATTTTTCATTTCTATTGAAGATGCCTTGGTAAAGCTTATTGCCAAGATTCTTGTTGGGGCTATGTTTTTGTTTACGACCATATTAGCTATTCTATATGTAATTACTCTTGTCTTACCTGAACCAGGCCCTGCAAGTATCATGCAAGGCCCATCTATATGTTCAACTGCTTCTAATTGATTTTCATTTAACTTTCTTATATCTATATTTGTTGTGATTATTAGCTCCACCACCTTAATTTATAATTATATTATTTTCTTTTTAATTATAAACTAAAAGTTCATAAAAATACATTTAAATTTTCCTCTATTAAACCACACCATTCCTATTTTCATGACATATCTTGAGCTCTTTTCCAATTTTGGCATTTATATCTTCAGGGATAAATGTTGGTTTACTAATATAATACCCCTGCATATAATCTATTCCAAGATTAATTAATGTTTCCATTTCACCTTTGGTCTCTATACCTTCTGCTATCACTTTAATACTTCTTTCATTAGAGTATGAGATAAGATTTTTTAATATTTTCTGTCTGTCTTCATCTTTATCAATACCTCTTACAATAGACATATCAATCTTTACATAATTTGGCATTATATACAATAATACAGCATCTCCATTGTATCCTGTCCCAAAATCATCTAAAGCAATTACTATGTTCCAATGATTTATATATGTTTTCTTTTTCTCAATAAAGTCTTCATTAATCTTATCATTCTCTGTTATTTCTAATACCACTCTATTTAAGTAATCACCATATAAATCTTCAATTTCCTCAAAATCCACTTTTGATTGATGTCAGATTTTCTGGGTCTAGCTTATAATTATCTTCCTTTTTTAAACTACATCCTGTAAGTAATAAAACAACCATTGATGTAATAATTAATTTTGTAAACTTACGCTTATTCATAAAATCTACCCCTTCAAATTTATAAAGTTTATAATAGCATTAAAACTGTAACTTCACTATTTATATTAGCTATAGAACGTTTACTGATATATTTAAACAGGATTTACAACATATTTAAAAGCAATTAAGAAACATACAATTACAAATATTGAAAATAAAGCTTTTACATAATTTTTATTTCTAAATGCACCAAACGATACTAATCCTTGTTGAATAGCTACTGTAATCACTAAAAGAATCATTATTATATTAAGTTGAACCAACTTAAACAAATAAAGTAATGAAAACACTAATAAGAGTACACATAATACAATACTAGATTTATTAATAATATCGTCAATCTTATCTACTGTCTTAGACTGTTTATTAACTTCCTTTAGTTTTTCTTTATTTAAATTCTCAATTTTTTTATTATACCTCTCTCTTGTTTTATCTTTATATTTTGAGTTTTTATTCTTATTACCCATTTATTTCCTCACCCTCTATAAAATTTTTTTAATTGAGCTTTTACATCATTTAAATATTATATATTTAAGATACCATATATTCTCACAAAAAGGTAACTTACTATTCATCTATTTTTAATTTTCGCATAAAAAAGCCATCTCCTTCTAGAAATAATTCTGTCCTGAGATAGCTTATTTAACTATTTATTTTCTCCAATATCTTCTACATTATTATATTTACTATCAACTAAAACTATATCAACTCTTCTATTTTTTGACCTACCTTCTTGAGATGAATTATCTGCTATTGGTCTAAATTCGCCATATCCTACAGCAGATAACTTATCTGGTGCTATCCCTGCATTGTCAATAAGAAGTTGAACAACATTAGTTGCTCTCATAACTGATAAATCCCAGTTTGATTTAAATTCAGAATTTTTTATAGACATATTATCTGTATGACCTTCTACCCTCATGTAACTATTCATTTCATTTAACATCTTACCTATTTGAATAATCTTATCTCTAGAATTATCCTTTATAATTGCTTTTCCAGTATCAAATAGTATTGTATCTTTAAGGCTTATTACCAAGCCTCTATCTTGAACTTTTAATGATACTGAATTATCCATACCATTTTCATTTAAATACTTCTGAATTTCTTCACCAACTTTTTTAAATTCAGCATTTTGTAAACTATCTAAATTACTACTTTCTGGTTCAACTACTGGTTCCATTTTGCTATTACCACCTTCAATAACTCCAGCAGAACCACCAAACGCAGAATTTAAAGATTGAGATAATTGTTTATATTTCTCTGCATCAACATTACTCATAGAATACATTATGATAAAGAAAATCATAAGTAGTGTTATGAGGTCTGAATAAGTTAAAAGCCATCGCTCATTATTTTCTTCTTTTTCATCTTCATCATTTAACATAAACATTCCATCCTTTTATATTATTCAGCTCTACCATCAGTTTCTTCAAGTTCAATTAACTCTTTTGAATTTAAAAATATTTTTAATTTTTCTGTCATTAAACTAGAATTATCACCCTCAAGTATAGATAGTATTGCTTCTATCACCAAAAGTCTTTCACTTATTTCTTGTTGATTTATAGCCTTAAGTTTTGATGCTATTGGTAACCATATCAAATTGGCAGAACCAACACCATATAATGTAGCCAAAAATGCGACAGAGATTTGAGGTCCTAGTGCATCAGGATTACTTGAAAGATTCCCTAAAATATGTACTAATCCCATAACTGTACCTATTATCCCCAGTGTAGGAGCATATCCTCCTGCTGAATCAAAGATTGCGATTCCTTCTTTATGTCGTTTTGATGTTATCTGTATCTGTGATTCCAAGATGTTTCTTATAGTAGCTGCATCAACTCCATCTACCATAAGTTCAAGACCTTTTCTAATAAAAGGGTCTAAATCTTCTTTCTCACTTATTTCTTTGTCAATACTAAGAAGCCCCTCTTTCCTAGCCCTAACTGCAATTTCTTTGAAATAAATTATATTTTCTATGTTATTAGATTTTTTATTTTTAAAAGCTAATAACATTATCTTTATTGACTTTTTAAACACAGAGAATGGTGTTGAAGCTCCAACAGCTCCTATAGTTCCACCAAAAACAACAAGTGCTGATGAAAATACAAATAATGCTCCAACATGTCCTCCATCAATGACAAAAGCAACTACTAAAGATGCTATTCCCACTATGAAAAAAATTAAAGTTATCATATATTTCCTCCTTTCTTTAGTTATACATAGCAAATCATTTACAGGCATTATAAAAAGACTATCTTTAACAAGAATAGCCTTTAGCAATTGGCGGAGAAGGAGGGATTCGAACCCTCGCACCGGTTACCCAGCCTAATCCCTTAGCAGGGGATCCTCTTGAGCCACTTGAGTACTTCTCCATATCTCTATACTAGTAAATTATATAATAAAATTATATTTTAGTCAATTGTTTTATAAAATTTGAGTTATTTTGAATTATTAAACATCTATTTTTACTTTTTCGCTTAAATCTAAGTTTCAAATATGGTAAAATTATTTTGCATAACACTTATAATATTATTTAACAAATATACATAAACCCTGACTTAATTGTAAGTTATGCTTAAAATTAAAATAAATGACATAATTCAAATGTTTGATATATCAATAGAAACTGCACGAAGATATTTAGCTCATATGGAGAGTGTTGGTCTTTTAAAAAGAGCTTATGGTGGTGCTATACCAGTTATAGCAAGTAGTGTAGAACTCAACTATGTTAAAAGAAAAAAATAAACTCAAATGATAAAAAACAGATTGCTATTAAATGTAGTGAGTTTATAAATACAAATGATACTATTTTTATGGATACTGGAACTACTGTTCTTGAAGTTTCAAAAAATTTAAAAGACAAAAAAATCTAACTGTAATAACCAACTCAATTTTAGTTTCAAATGAACTTATGAATACTAATATAAAAGTATACGTACTTGGTGGTTATCTTAGAGAAACTGAGGGTTCTTTCTCTGGTTCACTTACACTATCAGCTATTGAACAATTTAATGTTGATAAGGCTATTTTAGGTGCTGGAGTCATAACTCTTGAAAATGGTATCTCTGACTATCACTTAGAAGAAGCACTTGTTAGAAAAAAATGATTGAAAGGTATAGAAAATCTATAGTGGTTGTTGAACCTCCTAAGTTTGGTATAAGTTAATTTAGTAGCTCCTATAGTTCATAAGACACTCTTTTTTGTGTTAAATCAAATATATTTTCATATTTCAATACTGAAAAAGAGGCTTATCTCTATTTTGAGACAACCCCCTTTAGGTGAATATATCTAAAAAATATCGTATTTATTTATTTCCTCTGCACAGTGAGAATCTGAACCTAAAACTAATGGAATATCGTATTTTTTTACCAATTTTAACAAGTATCCATCTATATAAGATTCTTTGCAATACTCTTTTCTATTACCAGAAACATTGTAATCAAGTTCGTAACCTTTTTCTTTGACTAACTTTATTAAGTCTTCAAGAATTTTGTTTCCTTCATAATCGTATGGGAATACTTGATTAAACTTTCTAACTAAATTTAAATGACCTATTCTTTTTGGCTTATGTATTCCTAAATCTGAATTTACAGCTTTTACCAAGGTTTCATAATACTTATTATACACAGCTTCAATACTACCTAACTTGTCGATTAAATTTTGAAACTCTTCTACACTGTAATCTACACAATAATAACCATCTTCAATTTTAATTATATGCACTGATAAAAGAGAATCCTCTAACTCTTCTCCATATTTATCTAAGTTATTTTTTATCCCTTCTTCGTATCCTTCTATAAAATCTACTTCTGACCCTACATTTATCTTGATTTTGCCCTCATATTTTTCTTTCAACTTCTTAACATCATTGAAATACTTTGGTAAATCATCAATACTCATACAACTATCATTTTCAGGAGCAGGGTCTTCAAATCCATCTGCATATGGAAAATGCTCTGTAAATGTCATTTCTGTTATTCCAACATCAATTGCTCTTTGTATATATTTTTCAAAATCATCCTTACTTCCATGAGGACAATAAGGTGAATGTATATGACCATCCTTCATAAATAATTCACTCCTTTTTTAAATAAAAAACCTCATATAATCACATGAACTTTTTTTAACTTTAAAACAATATTTTTTAATCACACTAACTCTTATTATATCTAACATTGAATTAATTTTAAACAGTCTTTAGAATATCTTAACATTAATACTATTTTTAACTTAAGATTAATACTACCTTTAAATAGTAATACTCAATATATAAGTAGGGAACATTAAATAACTCCATATTATAATAAAATTTACTCATTAAAGTATATTACATACCACCTAAAAATTTCAATAATTAAATATCAAAAAACGTAAAAATCGCCTATATTAGACATATAAGCGATTAATTATATTTACATATGTTTTTTAGCCTCTAACAACATTTTATTAGCTTCTTCCATATACTCTATAGCCTTTTCAATACTCTTTGCTGTTTCTTCTTTTCCAATAGCTCTAGCTTTTTCAACCCACTCTCTAAATCCTTCTTCATGAGTTTCATTGTGATTTATCCAGTGTACTAAAAGTATTTTTAAAGTTTTTTCATCCTTAGATTCTGCTGATTCCTCGTGACTATGTTCGTGGTCATGGTCATGAGCATGGTCATGTGGATGTTCATGACATATATCTCCATGAGTATGTTCGTGACAATGGTCATGGTCATGATTACCATGATGATATCTTACAATCTCTCTATCAAAAATCATTAGTTATTCCCCCTGTTATTTTATATTAAATTCTTTTTTTATAAGATTTACAGAATCTTTTACAAGTAGTGCTAATGGTTTACCTTCTAATCCAACTAACTCTACATTTTCTGGCATAATAGGTAAAAGTATCTTTAGTGCCTCACTATCTGCAATAGCTTCACTTATATTACAAGTAACTTCTCCCATCATAGAATTAGGTATTATTACAGAAATAGGTGCAACTATTATGTTCGCTTTTTTAGCTGACACTACTATAGCATTTTCCCCTGTAGCTCCTTTATTAGCATGAGCCTTCATCATAGAACTGGTTGCTATAGAATTAGTCCCTAATGCATAAATTTCTACATATGTAGGCAATTCTTCTCTCAAAGAAGAAACTATCTGGGCTCCAATGCCTCCACCCATTCCATCTATCACTGCTATTATCATATGAAATTCCCCTATTAATTAATTTTCTTGTATTATTATCTTATGGTCCATCAATCTTATCTCTTTAATTATTCCATCTATTATCTTTTGCTCTCCTAATAAATCAGTTAAATAAATCTTTCCATCACAAGGGTCTATATTAACCACATTTTCCATAACCTTTTCTAACTCATTATTACTTTTACAAATGAAAGCTGATGATTCACACATATAAATCTCCTCCTAATATGATTTTATTAAAAATCAAAAAAAGATTTCCTTAGGTATTTCAATACACCAAAGAAATCTTCATGATTTCAGTTTTTGTATATTATTATACCTTAAGTATAGCACTTTAATTTATATAAAGTCAATTAAAGTTAACGCTTTTTGTTGTACTCTTCATTCTTGTATTTTTCATATAATTCTTTAGCTAATTGCTTCTCATAATCAGTCAAATCGTCCTCTACAAACTCAACATTAAATTGTTCAGCTAATCCCTTTACTATATTTTCTTGTAGAATATCTATATCTATTTTTCTACCAAGTTCATTTTCTATTCCACTTGCCTTCTCAGCTGTAAATTTCATAGCCCTTTCCTTCAATTCTGGTGTCTTAGTTTTTATTAATTTAAATAATTTTTCTACATCAAAATCCAGTATTATTGAACCATGTTGTAATAGAACACCATCTTTTCTACTTTGGGCACTTCCAATGACTTTCTTATTATTAATAGTAACTTCATATGATGCATGTGCATTAAAACATGCAGCTGATAGATTTTCCCTACCTATTCTCTCGCCTCTATTTAGATTATCTGTTTCTATACCACTTAAATTTAACCCTTTGACTAAACCTTCACTTATATATCTATAAGACTGGTTAATACTCTTATCAATTAAAGGATTATCTTCTCCTATAATTATACTATAAGTTAGCTCATTATCATGTAATACAGCTCTTCCTCCTGTAATTCTTCTAGTATAGTCTATATTCATACATCTACACTTATCCAAATCTATCTCATCTTCCAATTTCTGAAAATATCCTATACTCAAACAAGCTGGCTTCCATGTATAAAATCTAAGTGTTGTCCTATTATGTCCCTTCTTATATGCAGTAAATATAGCTTCATCAATTGCCATATTCATTGCACCATCATATGATTTATTATGTATAACTCTCCACTGATTCATGATTATTACGCCTCCATCTTTAGCATAAATATATCCTAGAAATCCTCTATAGATTTATTTCTCTTATAGCTAAATCTATCTCGCTTTGATTTAAAGGTCTTGAATAGTTATATATAGTACTTCCTGGTCTTTCATTATAGTATGGTCTATTGCAGTCCTTGCATCCTCTTATTTCAAAAGGATAGCCTTTGTTTATGTCTTTTATAATATCATTATTAAGTTTTATACTATCTAAGTATCCATTTTTAAATTCAAAGTACTCTTTTGAATATCCTTTATTTATCATATAAGACATTAACTGTACCCTTCTGTAACTTTCTATGTTTGGTTGACTTATATTTTCCATTTCAGTTCCTCTAACTGGAGTAAATGCAAATAAACTAATCGTTATATTATTTTCCTTTAAATAAGTATATAAGTTGTATATATCTTCATGGCTTTCACCCATACCAACTATTATATGTGTACTTATTTTATTAGGATATGATTTTGACATTTCAGTTATAAATTTTAACTTTTCGTCATAGTTATTTCCTTTTATTTTTTCATATAATTCTTTATTTGCTGCATCTATTGCTATTCCTATTTTATCTACTCCTGCTGAAAAAAACTTATTTATTTCTTCATCATTCTCTAATTTTGCAGATAACGAAATTGGCATATCTATCTTACCATTTATATAGTTTATAAAATCTAAAACAGACCTGTGTGCTTCCTCACTTGCCATTGATTGAATACATATTCTCTTTATATTTTTCCCTTTATAAGTTCTTAAAGCATCTAATATTTCCTCTTTAGAAAACGCTGGCCAAACTACTCTTGATAACTTATCTTTTCTAGTACTACTTTCTATTGATTGAGAACAAAAACTGCATCTGTTTATACACTTTTCTCCAATCATTACATATGCTGTAGTAGGAGGTATATCGCTTTTTTTGTTTAATATTCCAAGTTCTATTGCTGTCCCAGATGATAATCTAATCATAAAACGCAACACTCCTTACACACAGTTATTGTCATATTCATTTCTATAGCCTTATTCTTAGCAGACCTTGATGGTAATACTATTTTATTGACTCCACACATTATAGATAGCTGGTCTAACTCTTTTCTGTACATACCTCTTGGTCTCATGCACCCTAGATTAATTTCAGTATCTGGCAAGTTAATTCTAGCTTCACATAAAATATCTACTACTCCTTCTAGCTTAGGAGGTTCTACATTTTCATATTCAGTTCCCTTTGTTGGAATAAGAACTATAAAGGTAAGTTTATTAGGAGGATTTTTTTGTAGGTATTCTATAATCTCATATTCACCTTTTATTTTTCCTCCTTTTAAACCAATACATATATGTGGTGCTACTTCTGTATTTTCTCTTAGTGTATTATAAACTTCGATATAATCTTCTTTACTCTTTTCCATCTTATAAACTTCTCTTATAGTTTCTTTATCAAATACTAAATCAAAAGAAACTATATCTAAATACTTACACAACTCTATAATACTACATTTATCCATAAGTCCTAAATGAGCATTCAACCTGTATCCTTGCTCCTTTAAGCTTTTAATAGTCTGAATATGAGTACTCATTGGAACATCTCCCTCATAACTACAACCACCACTCAATAAAAAGCTAGTTATATTCCTTGATTGTACTTTTTCCTTATAATCCTCTATTGGCACCATATTGTTTAAATAGTGACCATTACAATGAGCACATTTCAAACTACATTGATTGCTTGTAGTACTAAGAGCTAATGTCTGATTAGGATAAGCAAACTCTATTTTATTTCCAAAATTCCTTAATTTAATATCAAATGCTATTTTCATTTTTTCAGATAGATTATTGTTCATAGTTTATTCCTTTTCAGTTACATTTTACTCTTCTAATAATTTCTTTGCTGTTGGAAACTGTTCTATATTCGTATGTGGCAAGAAACATGCAGAGATAAATTCATCCATATAGCTTGGGTATACACTAAGTTCAACATAAGTTATTTGATTACCTATTTCCTCAAGCTTATTTTTTGCATCCTTACTTATAAGAGCTAAGTAAGAACCAACAAGTGAACTATTTCCAATATAAGTAAATTTTTCTCTATCAATATCAGGAAGTAATCCTATAATTATTGAGTTTTCTATGTCTAAGTTATTTCCTATACCACCTGCTATATAAACTCTATCTAGTATACTAAAATCCATACCTAAACTGTCTACAAGAGTGTATGCACCTGAATATATAGCTCCTTTAGCTCTTATGAAGTTATCTATGTCAACTTCATTGACTACTATATCATTTTCTAAATCAAATTCTTCTTTAAATGCTAATACATACTCTCCTATCTCATGCTCATTAAATCTAACTCTCTTATTGTCCAAATCTCTATATATCTTACCTCTTCTATCTATTACACCTTTAGTAATCATTTGGCAGATTAAATCAATTATACCAGAACCACATATACCAACTGGGGCACATTCATCTATAATTTTTAATGTTGGCTCTAAAGTTTCCTTATCAATAGTTACTTTTTCTATTGCTCCTGCTGATGCCCTCATTCCACAGCTTATACCTCCACCTTCAAATGCAGGTCCTGCTGAACACGCACAGCTCATCATATAATCTTGATTTCCAAATACTATCTCTCCATTAGTTCCTAAATCTATAAATAAAACATTTTCTTCACTTGACCATATACCTGCAGATAATACACCTGCTGTTATATCTCCTCCTACATAACTTGCAACAGATGGAGCTAAGTACACATATGCACTGTCATTTACAAAAAGTCCAACATTTTCTCCCATAAGTTTTGGAGATTTCAAAAATGGTGGTATGTAAGGTTCTTGTCTTAAGAAGTCTGTATACACACCTAAGAATAAACTTGTCATAGTTGTATTCCCAGCAGCCACTAAAGTAACTACATCTTCTTTATTTATTCCATTTCTTTCGTATATTGTTTTTAATAGTGGATTTATAGTTTCCTCAACTATAGCTTTGTGAAGTGTTTCTAAGCCATTTTTCTTAGTTGAATATATAATCCTATTTATAACATCTGCTCCGTATTTTATCTGTGCATTTCCAGAAGAGGCTTTATCTACTACTTCTTTTGAATATAAGTCTACTAAACATACTACTACTGAAGTTGTACCAATATCTATTGCAACTCCATATAAGGAATTTTCTTTGTTACCTTCTTCTATATTTATGATTGTAAGTTTTTTTTGTTTTTGAACATACGTTATTGTAATTTTAAAATCACTCTTTCTAAATACTGTTGGCATCTTTCTAAGTATATCTAGCCTAAAATCTATTTCATTATATCCTAAGTTATTTCTAACATATCTTTCCAATCTATCTACATCACTTATATTATCATCTAAGTTTGGCTCTTCCATTTCTATGTATTTCTTTTTTATATTTGTTTTAAATTGAAGGTTATGTTCTTCAATTATTTTTTTAGCTCTTTCAAATATTTCTCTATCTTCTTTTTTATTACTACCTTCTATCTTCATACCATGCATAGAAGATGATACTTTAGAAGGAACTTCAATTTCTATATCTGAGATTACCTTTGTACAACAAGCCAGTATATAACCTTGCTCCCACTCATCATCCGTTATATGTCTTGTTTTTTCTGTATCAACTTTCCCATTCAATAATTTTACTTTACATTTACCACAAGACACATTTCCATTACAAGGAGCATCTATAAATATGTCTGCATTTCTTGCAACCTCTAGTAATATATCCCCCTCATTACAATAAACTTCTTTATTGTTTGGTGTAAAAGTTACTTTTATCATATTATCCTCCCAATTTGTTCTATATATTATAAAAGGAAAGTATAGCTAAATTTGCGTGCACTCAAATTTTACTATACTTTCCCCAATTATAATAATATACTAATCTTTAATTATTCTAATCCAGCCTCGTATTCTTTATCACTTAATAACGTATCAAGTTCAGCCACATCAGCTAGTTTTACTTTTAATATCCAGTTTTCATATGGGTCTTCATTTATACATTCTGGCTCATCTTCTAATTTTTCATTAACTTCCAATACCTCACCATTAACAGGAGATATTAAATCAGAAGCTACTTTAGAAGACTCAACTACTCCAAAATCTACTCCCTTAGTTACAGTATCTTCTACTTCTGGTGTTTCAACAAACAATATTTCTCCTAATTGATCTTGAGCATAGTCTGTTATACCTATATATACAATATCTCCATCAATTACTTTTACCCACTCATGATCTTTAGAGTATTTTAATTCTGGTAATAATTTCATTTCGATAGACCCCCAATATTATATTATTGATTAAATTACTTAAATCATATTAATATTATATCATATTATTTTAAATTTTCCATCAATTACATTACACTTTCCATAGCTAATGCTGGATGACCTTTTTCTTCTAAGAAAGCTAATACTCCTTCAGAATCGTCAGCTATAGTTTCATCACAAACCATATCACAGAAGTTTTCTATTCCAGTCATTTCTTTAACTGTAGCATTTAATTTATCAGCTACATAATCTTTTAATTCTTTTGGCATCCAAACGATTCTTTCTGGTCCACCTTCTGCATAAGCGAATTTTTTAGAAGATATGAAATGTCTTCCGTGTCCCATGAATCCTGGAGTTTGAACTCCTCCACCTGTCATAGAAGCAAGTTCTCCAAAAGTCATACCAACTGGAGTAACACTTGCAAATTCTCTGTTAACTACAACAAATCCATTTGCTTCTGGCATTATACCACAGATACACTCGAAACATCCACAAGAAGTCATAGGGTCTTCTAATATAGAGTATAATGTAACAGCTTCAACTGCACCTTGAGATATTTGGTTTACAGTTTCATTTACAGAGTTCCATACACCTGTTCTATCGTCTAAACATTCACCTTTTTCTATTGGTTGACAAGGACCTGTAGGGTCTAATTCTTTAGTAGCTTTAGCATCTAACCAGCTAACTGCTCCACAAAGACCAAGTCTTTCAGGAGTAACAACACAAACGTGAGCTGGTGCGAATGATTGACATAAGTTACAAGAATAGAAAGTATCAACACTTTCATCAACTAATGAAGCTAGTCTTTCATCTCTAGCATTGTACTTAGCTATTGCTTCACCTTTTAATTCTGAAACTTTTTCAGCATCTGTAATTATAGTTATTTCACACTTATCAACAACAGATTCAAATTCATCTAACATCTTAGCATATAAAACTTCTCCTATATGCTCAAGTCTAAATCCTTTATCAAATGCATCTTTAGAGATTCTTACCCAAGCCATATCTCTTTGTCCAACGTGCATTACACCTTCTATATAGTTTAAGAAGTAGTGGAAACGTCTTTCAAGAACTGGCTCGAAATCTTCTTGCATGTTTTTACCAGCTATTTTAACTATTACAGCAAGTGGTAATCTTAATACACCATCTGCATCAACTTCATCTATATTTGGTCCTATTATTTCTATCTTATGGTCTTCAACTTCTGTTGCTTCTTTCTTAACAACAAGTTCCCAAGCTTCAGTTCTGTTTCCACCAAATTCAGCAAACATGTCGCTCTTTCTAATTCTCTCACCTTCAAATGCTGCTGCAAATGAAACTGGGATAGGTATTTCAGTAACTTTTATTTTTATTCCTCTAGCTTCTAATGAAGTAGCTACTATCTTATCATAATCTTTTTGAGTTAATAAGTTCATTGGAACTTCAAGAACTGTTTGGTCAGTTACAACTGGGAATCCTAAAGCTATTGCTCCAGCACCTGCAGATACAACTAATTCACTTAATGGTCCAAATGCATTAACAAATGCAGGAACTCTATTAGCTGTGTACTCTAATAATCCGTTTAAATCACCAGGAGTTAATCCACCGAATATTAATGCCGCTCTTACTGCAACAGATACAACGTGGATAACAGAAGTTACGTCATATCCTAGAGGTATAACTCTTAGTTCAAGACCCATTTTTACTCCAGCTTCTATAGCTTGGTCTATAACTTTACCAACTAAGAAAGTCAATAAACCTTTAGATTGATAATCTTTTATAACTTTTGCTGCTGATTCAGCATCAGGACATTCACCAAGAACAACTGCAACACCAGGTATATCTCCTGTAACTAGTGGTACACCAAGTGATCTGATTATAGGGTCAGTTATATGACCTGCACATGGCTCACTATATGGAGCATCCATAGTTGAATATTTTAATGCTTCAATTACTTCTGCAGCTAAAGCTGTAGCTAAACCAGCATTAAAAGCATGTTCTAATAAATGAGTTCTATTTATTAAAGATTTTACTACTTCTAAAGCACCTTCTAAGTCCCCTAAAGTGTTCATCTTTTGTCCTGTTGCAGCATATATACAAGGTAATGAATATGCTGTATCAGGGAAAGCCACTTTATGCTCTTTTCCATTTTTTTCTATAGCTTCAGCTAGCATAGCTTGAGCCGCACCTAAAGCTTGTTCTGACCCTGTAAAGATTATATTATATAGATTCATTCTATTTCCCCCTTTAATATTTACACCTATTTTTTATTAACTATACCCTAAAAACCCTAGAAAGCAAATCCACCTTCATTTAGCTCTAAGAAAGAGTCTGCATATAAAGATGCCCCGTTGATTATGTCACAAGATTTTACAGTTTTCATTAATTCTGGGTCACATGGATTCATTATAGCTGAACTAAATCCATTGGCCATTGCCATTGCTAAGAATGCACTATCTAAAACAGGTCTAACATGCTTAGGACATCCATTAGATACGTTAGATAATCCTCCTGTAGTTAAAAGTCCCATTTCAGTCATCATTTTTATAGCTTCTAAAACTTCTACTTGTTTCTCTTGCATACCTTTTATAACTAAGCATAATGGGTCGAATAGTATATCAGTTGGTTCCATTCCTAACATTAAGCCTTTTTCTAATATTTCTTGGCAGTAAGCCATACGCTCATCATTATCTCTTGGTATACCTTCTTTTGCACATAAACCTATAACCATTGAGTCATATTCAGCTGCTATATCTATTAAATCAAATCTTGAACCAGCATCAGCAGAGTTTATTATTGGTTTTGCATTAGTTCTATCGTAAACTTTAAGTCCAGCTTCGATAGCTTTTTTATTAGCTGTATCTAATGCTATAGGAACATTGTTGAACTCAGATTGAAGTAATTTAACTCCCCATGTCATTATTTCTTCGCCATCTCTTTCAGCAGGTCCTATATTAAAATCTATATAGTGTGCTCCTGCCTCTAATTGTTCTTTTGCTCTTTTTAAGATTGGAGCTGGGTCTCTTTCTGCTAATGCTTTTCTTATTGAAGGTGATATACAGTGTATTCTTTCACCTATAATCATAAATTTTTCCATTTATAATGTCCCCCTTTAAATTTAATATTAATAGTTAGTTAATATTTTATTAGTTTGTTTGGCATGCTTTTTCTTGGTATCCTTTTAAGAACTTAGGTAATTCCATAGATTCCTCTGGTCCTATAACTACATTCCATCCTGGTAAGTTATCTTCTATATCACCTTTAAGTACTGCAACTTTTCCTGGAATTATAAGGTCTTTACAATTAGTTACTTCTTCTACTTTACTTTCTTTGATGAAAGCAGAGATTGAGTTTCCACCAAATTTACCAGCAGCCCAAGATGTAAGAACTGAATATCCACCTGCATCTGGTATTACTAACCATACTGGAACTTTTGATCTTTCTATATCTCCAGCAACTATGAAGTAAGTTAATGCAAAGTCAACAGTAACTAATACTGGAGAATTTTCATCTGGGTTATTGATTGGATAAATCTTTGGTTCAACTCTCATTGGTCTTTGTGGGTCAGTGTATATGTTTTGTCTTAGTGCAAATAATGGTAATGCCTTAGCATAACTAATATCATCTATTACTATTATAGAACCGTATTTTATAGTGAATATTGATGATAAAGCAACTTCCATCATAGGGTTTGAATTAGATAATCTATTTGCAAATACTATTGAAGGATATCCAAATGTTCTATCTTGCTCTTTTAAAGCTATTCTTCTAACTTGTATAGCATTAGTGTAAGTATCTTTTATGTTTTCTCCTGTTACATCTAATACTAATTCTTTATATCCAGCAGCTTGAACTAATTCAACTGTTTCATATAATTCTTCTAAACTACCAGCTTTTACACCTAATGGTAAACTTGCTCCTTTAACTACTTCTATCATATCTTTGTAGTTCTCTTTAGTTGCTCCATATACCATTGGTCTAGTATCTTTTAATACTTCAACAGCTTCTTTAACTACTTGAGCATCATCACAAGCTAAAATATAAGCTACTTCTAATCCACTGCCTTTTATTTTATCTATTAATTTTAAATATGCGTCTTTATCTCCACAATACTCTAAAACAGCCATTTCAACTTTCATTTGTTCACCAATTCTTACATAGTCAACTTTTTTCATGTTAGCTATCTTAGCGTCTACTGCCTCATCACTCATACAAGTACAGAATGAAACTGCATATCTATTTCTACTTACTAATGTTTTTTCATGTCTAAATAATACTGTTTCCCCACCTAGTTCATACTCAGATGCACCAGCACCAACTTTTAAAGCTTTCATTAAAGGTGCAGTAGCCTCTGATAGTTTCGCTATAGCGTCATCAGACATATGTGGGCATTTACCTACTTCTACAGCTCCTGAAGCAACCTTCATAGAGAAAGCCATACAAGTTGGGAATCCACAATCCTTACAGTTTTTCTTTGGTGTTAATTTAAATATATCTAAAGCTTTTAATGCCATTATTTTCTCCCCCTAACCTTAACAATTTAATTAAGCTAATGCGTTAACTAATTCTTTTATAGTTTCTATTGATTTTGGATGACGAAGTATAACTGCGTTTGAACCACCTACTAAAACACTTGCTGCAGTTGAAACTTCCATTGCTATAGTTCTTTCTTCTGGACAACCCCAATCTGGCTCATCTTCAATTGGAGCTATAGCTTCTTTAACATGACCTACTTCAAAAGCTACTGGTGTTATGATAGGCATTTGTAATGTCTTATCATTTTGACCAAATGCTGCAAGTCTGATTCTATCCATAGTAGATGCAACATACTCATATCCATAACCAACTGCTGAACATCCAACATTCATAACTATATTTTCACCTTTAACGCCTAATTGAGTTAACAATACGTTTAATTGTTTAGCTAGGTTTATATCAACAGAAGATTCAGCTCCTACTTTATGTGCATAAGCCATACCAGCTGATGCTCCTACTCCCTTATAGTTATCTTCTACTGCTGACATAAATAGACAGTTATGTCCATCTAATGCTTGAGCTAATTTTTCAAACAGTTTACCATCTTTTTCATGATTTCCTGAACCAGCTACAACTAAAGGTAATTTTATTGCTTCAACCACTGCTTTAGCTACATCAGCACATTCATCAACTGACTTATCTAATCCATTTGGGTCAGAACCATCAAATTTTAAACAAATAAAGTCTGCTTGTGTATTAGCTTCAACATATTTAGCCCATTCCACTGGACAGTTAGCTACATCTTTGTATAACTCCTTATATGAATCAGTCCAGCTTTCAGGATAAACGTCTGATATTTGTATACCTATTTTTGGAGAATTACCTACTTCCCCATCAAAACTATAAAAAGGTAATACATTTTCCCCACCTAATTTAATTGCTTTTTCCCCTATTCCTACTTCAACTTCTGATATTTTTCCAGAATATTTTTGAGTAGACATTTTAAATGCCATATTTTTTTCCCCCTTAAGCCTATTTTAATTCTAATTTAGCAAAAATTTCTTTCATAGCCACTTTAGATTTTGAATCTTCAGGTAAATTAACTAAAGGAATACCTGTAGAATCATATTCATATATCAATTCATCCATAGGTACGACACCGATTAGCTCTAGGTTATGCTTTTCAATTTCTTCTTTAACACCATCATTCATAACCCCATTTGGAACTTTATTTACAATTAGAAGTATTCTTCCAACACTTAATTTTAGTTCCTCAGCTAAATCTCTTATTCTAGCAACAGCTTGTATGCTACGTCTTGAACAATCACTAACCAATAAAAGCGTATCAACATGTCTAGTGACTTTTCTACTTAAATGTTCCATACCAGCTTCGTTGTCCATGACTAAGTATTTATAATGACCAGATATTTTGTTTACTTGTTCTCTAAGTATTCCATTTACAAAACAGTAACATCCTTCCCCTTCTGATCTTCCCATTACTAATAAGTCATATCCTTCTCCTTCTTCAATTATAGAATTTAATCTAAATTGTAGATATTGTGCTTTTGTCATACCACCAGGGAATGCATTGCCTAACTTTTCTCTTTGATTTACTTCTTCTCTTATTTCTCCTATTGTTGCTTCAACTTCGATACCTAATACTTCATTTATGTTAGCATTAGCATCAGCATCTACAACTAATACTGGTCCCTTTTTGTCCTTAACCAAATAATCAATCAAAAGCCCTGTGAGACTTGTTTTACCAGTTCCACCTTTTCCTGCAACAGCTATATTGTATCCCATTTTAAGACTTCCCCCTTAAATCTAGCCACAGAGCCTTATGTACTCTGTCTGTTTATTATAATTTAGGTACAGAATGAACACATTCTCCATGTACATCATGAAGTGCTTCCATTAGTCCTTCAGATAAACTTGGATGTGGATGTATTGCATCCCCTACTTGTTCTACTGTTAATCCTAGATGAACAGCAAGTGATAACTCTGTTAATAAATCTGTAGCATGAGGTCCTACTACTGCTGCACCTATTATCTTATCAGTTTCTTTATCAGCTATAATTTTTACAAATCCTTGGAAATGTCCTATAGCCTGTGCTTTTCCAAGACCTCTAAAATCAAATTGACCTACATTGTATTCTACACCTTCAGCTTCAAGTTGCTTTTCAGTTTTACCAACACCAGCAACTTCAGGCTCAGTATAAACACATCTTGGAATTGCTCTGTAATCTACTACCTTAGTCTTACCTAAAGCATTTTCAACTGCTACGATACCTTCTTTAGAAGCAACATGTGCTAGGAAAGGAGTATCTATTATATCACCTATTGCGTATATACCTTCTACATTAGTTTCAAGATGCTCATTAACTACTACTTTTCCTCTTTCCATTTCAATTCCTATATCTTCTACTCCAGAATTATCAAGGTTAGGTCTTCTACCAACACATACTAGTGCATATTGTGCTTCTATAACCTTTCCATTAGAAAGAGTTGCAACAGCCTTACCATCAACTACTTCACAAGTTTGTACTCCAATACCTGTGATAACTTTAATTTTATCTTTTTTAAATTGTCTAAGTAGTTGTTTAGCTACATCTTTGTCTTCATTTAATAGTATTTGGTCAACCATCTCAACTATAGTTACTTCTGTTCCTAAGGCTCTAAAGAACTGCCCTATCTCACATCCTATGACTCCACCACCTACTATTAACATAGATTCAGGTATCTCTTCAAGTCCAAGAACTTCATCACTAGTTATTACTACTTTTCCATCATATGGGAACATTCTTGGTACAACTGGAACAGAACCATTTGCTAGTATTATCTTATCTGCTTTTATAGTTTCTACTGTTCCATCATCTTTAGTTACTTCTATAGTGTTTTTATCAATTAACTTTCCAAAACCATTAACTAGTTTTACGCCTCTTTTTTCAAATAAGAACTCTATACCACTTATTAATTGGTTTACAACTTTATTTTTTCTTTCCATTATGGCAGTAAAGTTTGGCTTAACTGTACCATCTATTTCTATACCAAAATCCTTTGCTTCTTTTACAGTATTCAGTACTCCTGAAGAAGCAAGAAGTGCTTTAGTTGGTATACATCCTGCGTTTAAGCAAGTTCCTCCAACTCTTCTTTTTTCAATAACTGTTACCTCTGCACCAAGCATAGAAGCTCTTATAGCTGCTACATATCCTCCTGGTCCACCACCTACTACTACTATCTTCATCCTTAATTCCCCCAAACCTTATATAATCTACAATCTTGCAATACTATAAACCTGCGGCATCCAGTATAGCAGGTATATTCTCTTCTGCCCCAATTGCCATTATATGAACACCATCACATAAATCTTCTTCTTTTAATTGTTTGATAAGTTCCCCTGCCATTTTTATTCCTTCACTTACCCAGTTTTCTTTTCCAGCTGCTCTTAATCTTTCGATTTGTTCATCTGGAACGAATATTCCTGGTACATTTGCAGTCATAAATTTAGCCATTCCTGGAGATTTTAAAGGTACTATTCCTGCTAATACCTTGCAATCCATACCTCTTGTTAATTCTCTAAACTTTCTCATTGTATTTATGTCGTAAAGTGCTTGTGTTTGGAAAAATTTAGCCCCTGCTTTTATTTTCTTTTGCATTTTTAATAATTGAACTTCTATTGGAGAATATTCTGGAGTTACTGATGCTCCTAGATAAAAATCTGGAGAACCTTTTAATTTATTACCAGCCATATCCGTACCTGCCACTAAAGTCTCCGCAGTTTGAAGTATCCCCACAGAGTCTAAGTCAAATACTCCCTTAGCTTGTGGATGGTCTCCTACGCTAGTATGGTCTCCTGTTAATGCCAACAGATTATTTATCCCAAATACACCTGCTGACAACATTTCTCCTTGTATAGCTATCCTATTTCTATCTCTCCCTGTTATTTGAATAACTGGCTCTAATCCAGCATCTTTTAATAATTTACATGTAGCAAGAGAAGTTGCTCTCATAACTGCTGATTGAAAGTCTGTTACATTTGCTGCATGAACTCTTCCAACTAATGGCTTTGCACATTCTATTAAATGTGAAAGGTCAGTCCCTTTTGGAGGAGCCATCTCAGTAGTAACTGCAAATTTTCCACTTTCTAATGTTTCTCTTAATAAGCTCATCTCTAATCCCCCTTTTAACCTTCTAAAAAAAACTTTTATGAATTTGCTGCTGCTTCTTTCTTTTTCTTTGCACTTAAACTTCTTGGATTATTTTGCTTAGAATAGTCTTTTGGTGGTCTTATTTCTGCTAAGTTATCTAATTGTCCTATAGCTTCTAGTCTTTCATATATCTTTATCCAAGCACAATCATTCTCTGCGTTTACTTCACACTTACCATTTTTAGCTCCACCACAAGCCCCATTCATAAGACCTTTAGCACACATAGTCACTGGACATATCCCACCTGTCCAACCAAGCTCACAGTCTCCACAAGCCTTACAGGCTTCCTCGTATTCTCCAACTCTTTGTACTTCCCCTATGAACAAAGTATTGTTGGCTGGATAAACTGGCTTATCTTTTAGGTTCTTAACTATTGTCTGTGTACCATCTCCACATGCCAAAGATAAAACTGCATCAGCTTCTTTAGTCTCTTCTTTTAGAGCTTTTAAATCCTTTTTAGACTTTAAAAGGTTACAAGCAGGGTCAAGCATTACATATCCTAAGATTTTTTTGCCTTCACCTTCAAGAGTTTCCTTCATTTTTAGAACTTCTTCTTCCCCACCACTTTTACAAGTTGCTGCACATTGATTACAACCAACTAAAACTAGCTTGTCAAAATTCTTCAAGTACCCTAGCACTTCTTCTAATGGTTTATTTTCAGAAATTATCATATCTACTTCCCCCCTAAACCTTCCACATATATATCTATTTATTGTTTTGTAATTTACAAGCCTTAACTACATGTTTTGCAAGTATAGATGTCGTAACTGAACCAACCCCCGCTGGAACTGGAGTTATCATTGATACTTTGTCTAAAACTGCATTTGTATCAACATCTCCACATAAATTTCCTTCTTCATCAACATTTATACCAACGTCTATAACTACTGCCCCATCTTTAACAAAGCTTTCATCAACCATCTTAGCTCTACCAATAGCTGCTATCAATACATCAGCCTCTGCTGCTACACCTGATAGGTTTTTAGTTTTTGAATGGCATATTGTAACAGTTGCATGTTCACTTAATAAAAGCATTGATACTGGCTTTCCAACTACCATTGATCTTCCAAGAACTGTTACTTTACTTCCTTTTAAATCAACATTATAATGTTTTAATATCTCTACTACTGCTGTAGGAGTACATGGTGGAAATCCACTTTTATCTCCCTCCATTACCTTAGCAGAGTTTATTGGACTAAAGCAGTCTACATCTTTTTCTGGTGCAATAACATATTTTATAACTTCTTCATTTAAATGTTTTGGAAGAGGTCTAAAACATAATATACCATTAACATTTTTGTCATCATTAACTCTCTTTAATACATCAATATATTCCTCTTGAGTTATATCTTCAGCTAACTCTAACACTTCTGTTGTTATACCGATGTTTTGGCATCTTTTTAGTGCTCCTCTTTCATAAGATAAATCATCACTTCTTGCCCCAACTCTAACTATTGTTAGTTTAGGATTTATACCTTCTTTTACTAGTAAATCAACTTCTTTTATTAATTCTTCACTAATCTTATCAGCTACAGGTTTTCCTTTTATAATTTGTCCTTTAGTTGACATTCCTTCCATACATTCACAACTCCCCTACAAGCAAACTTAAATTAATTTATTCTATATACCACATATTAATAACATAGTATCTACTTTCGTCATTTAAAAATTATTTTCCAAGAGCTTTTTCAACTTTGGCATAAACTTCATCACAAATTTTTACACCATCTTCAACTAACTTATCTACTTCTGTTTTTACCTTATTAACATATTCTTTATCTTGTATAGAATTTATATTTATAACTACATTTAATTGTCCACCAAGTATAGCAGCTCTTAAACACTGAACTCCTACACCGACATCACTTATAGCAAGTCTTGAACCTTTATCAACTAAATCTTCATGTAACTTAATAGCTTCATAGCAAACTCTTACTATGTTTAATGGTACTTCACAAGCAACTTTTAATGCTTTTTCCATTGTTTCTGCTTTTATTCTTTTTTCTTCTTCTGTTTCTTTGGGAAGCCCATAAGCTTTTGATAGTGGTAAGAAACATTCTGCATCATCATCTATCATTTTTAATAAATCTTTTTCTAACTTTCCTGCCTTACTTAATATCTCTTTTACACTTTCTTCATACTCAGCATACTTCTTCTTTCCTATTGTAAGGTTACACACCATACTACCTAGAGCCATACCAATTGCACCAACTAGTGCGGCAGCCCCCCCGCCACCTGGTACTGCTTCTTTAGAAGATAGCACTTCTACAAAATCAACACAAGTTTTATCTGCTATTTTCATGATAATCCTCCTTAAAAGGATGTAGGAAAATATCTCAAGTTATTTTAGAGATATTTCCTACTCTTTATTTATAAATTAATTTCCTTAGAATAATCCAACTATTACTCCATTTTCATCAACATCTATTTTTTCTGCTGCTGGAACTTTTGGTAATCCTGGCATCTTCATTATCTCTCCAGTAAGTGCAACTATAAATCCAGCTCCTGCTGATATTGTTGCCTGTCTTACAGTTATTCTAAATCCTGTTGGTCTACCTAATTTAGTTTGGTCATCAGTTAAAGAATATTGAGTTTTAGCCATACATACTGGAACTTTAGTAAATCCAAGTTTTTCTAAGTTAGCTATTTCTTTATCAGCTTCTGGAGTATAATCTACACCATCTGCTCCATAAATCTTAGTAGCTATAGCATTTATCTTGTCTTTTATAGATAAATCATCTTCATAGCAGAATCTAAAGTTATTTTCTTCTTCATCCAATAATCTTAAAACTTCTTTAGCTACTGCAATTCCACCTTCTCCACCTTTTGCCCATACTTCAGAAAGAGCAACATTAACACCTAATTCTTTACACTTGTCTTCAACAAGTTTAAGTTCAGCTTCAGTGTCAAGTGGAAATCTGTTAATTGCAACAACTGCTGGTAATCCATATACTTGAGTTATGTTTTCAACATGTTTTAATAAGTTTGGAAGTCCTTTCTCAAGAGCTTCTAGGTTTTCTTCATTTAAGTCTGCTTTAGCAACTCCACCATTGTATTTTAATGCTCTTACAGTAGCAACTATTATAACAGCATCTGGTTTTAAGTTAGCCATTCTACATTTTATATCTAAGAATTTTTCTGCTCCAAGGTCAGCACCGAAACCAGCCTCAGTTATTACATAATCTGCAAAGTGCATAGCCATTCTTGTAGCTATAACAGAGTTACATCCATGAGCTATATTGGCGAATGGTCCACCATGTACAAATGATGGTGTTCCTTCAAGAGTTTGAACTAGGTTTGGTTTTAAAGCATCTTTTAATAATGCAGCCATAGCACCATTAGCTTTTAATTGTCTAGCTGTTACAGGTTCACCTTCGTAGCTATATCCAACTATTATATTTCCTAATCTTTCTTTTAAGTCAGATATGTCACTTGCCAAACAGAATGCTGCCATTATTTCAGAAGCAACAGTTATATCAAATCCATCTTGTCTAACTGCTCCATCACCTTTTTTACCCATACCATCAACGATATTTCTAAGTTGTCTATCGTTCATGTCTACACATCTTCTCCAAGTTATTTTCTTAGGGTCTATTCTAAGTGCATTTCCTTGGTGAATATGGTTGTCAAGCATAGCAGCTAAAAGGTTGTTAGCAGCTCCTATAGCATGAAAATCTCCTGTAAAGTGTAAGTTTATATCTTCCATAGGAACAACTTGTGCATATCCTCCACCAGCAGCTCCACCTTTAACACCAAATACTGGTCCTAGAGATGGTTCTCTTAAAGCAACTAATACATTTTTGTCTAATTTAGCAAATGCATCAGCAACACCTATAGTAGTAGTAGTTTTTCCTTCACCTGCTGGAGTTGGGTTTATAGCTGTAGTTAGTATTAACTTAGCTTTTTTACCAGTCTCTCTTTTTAGTAGATTGTAGTCAACTTTGGCTTTGTATTTACCATAAAGTTCTACATCATCTTCACCTAGTCCTAATTTTTTTGCAACCTCCCTAATATCTTGAGGTTTAGCTTCTTGAGCTATTTCAATATCAGATTTAAATCCCATAACTGAATCTCCTCCCACAACCTAAATAGATTTAAAATATAATTTTTGTAAAAATTGTATTAATATGTAAAAATTATATTTTATAAGATAATTATACATGTAAAATGGCTTAAAAACTAGCTACTAAGCTATTAAAATATTCAAACTTAATAGCTAGTTATTTATCTAATTACTTATTTATTACCTATCTATTACCTATGTCTAACCTTTAACCAACTTAAAATCCCAAATCAAAATTCTATCTATTTATCTTTAAGTGACACTAATTTATCTTTTATTGCTTTAATTTGTGCTTTCGTTGTTTCACTAGAATCATATGGAGATTGATTAGCTCTATCAGAATCTATAACATCTTGATTATAATAAATAAATCCTAAAGATTCTCCATCTTCTAAATTTTGGATTATAAATTCTTCATCTTCCTTATTTCTAATTTTATTTCCTACTACAAATACTTTATTTACACCTATATCATGCCCAAGTTTCTTAACTTTTCTATAAGTCTGTAGGCTTCTCTCTCCTGGTTCTACAACTACTATAAAAGCATCTACACCTTGGGCTGTTCCTCTTCCTAAATGTTCGATTCCCGCTTCCATATCCATAACCACTACATCTTTATTTTGTAGTATTAAATGAGAACAGAGTCTTTTTAAAAGAACATGCTCTGGACATACACATCCAGTACCACCAGAATCTACTGTTCCCAATGTAAGTAATCTTACTCCATTGTATTCTTTACAGAAATTTTCAGGTATATCGTCTACTTTAGGATTCATCTTAAACATTTTTCCAAATGAACCTACAGAAGCAGCTGTTCTATCTGAAACTAATTTTTTCATTTCTGATATAGGTACTATTGATTCATATACTTCTTTTGGAAAACCTAGTGCTAAAGCTAAATTAGCATCAGGGTCGGCATCAACAGCAACAACTCTGTATCCGTCTTCAGCAAACATCCTAGAGAGCATTGAAGAAAAAGTCGTTTTACCTACTCCACCTTTACCTGTTATTGCTATCTTCATAATCCCTACCACCTTTATTACTATTTGCTTTTTAGTAGTTAATTTTATAGTTAAGTATTTTTTATACACTATATTTTTATACACTAAAAATAAACTACAGCTAGTCCTTACAGGAACCAATTAGATTTACCCTACTAGCTTTTCAAAGCAGCATGTATAGTTTTATTCTTCTTCATTACATTGTTTGTATTTTATTTAGTTCAAAATTGTTTTTATTTTTAATTTATTTCTTTTAATATTGTCTATATTTTATTTATTCTGTATATTCAATTTATTTTGACAGTTTTTCTTTAACGCCTAACCTTACTTAATTATACTTGACTTTCTTAAATCATAAAATCGTTTTTTCTATATCTTTACCAGTCCTTAAGCTTCAGCTTTTTCTGCCATTTTTTCTTCAACTAATGCTTCAAAGTGAACACGTTTCTTCTCTATATCTTCTATTATTGTAGCTGCCAATTCTTTTGGATTTGTATTTACAGTAAATGTTGCTCCAACTTTATCTTTTAATTCGCTAGTTAATATATCTACTGCTCTTGAAGAACCAGCTATTGGAGGCATTATTCCTAAATAAGTATCTATACCAGAAGCTACAACATAACATCCTATAGCAACTGCTTTTTCTGACATCCATTCTGGAGCTATACCTACAACTGGAAGGTCACACATATCCATATCTAAGTAATTAGCTGCTGCTCCAACTAAATCTAGTATACGACTTATATCAACACAAGAACCCATATGTAGTACTGGTGGGATTCCTACTAATTTACAGACAGTTGCAAGACCTTTACCTGCATATTTTTCAGCTGCATCAGTTTCCATTAAACCAAACTTAGCTGCTGCTGAAGCACCACATCCTGTAGTAACTACTATTATGTCGTTTTTGATTAATTCTTTCATTATTGTTACATGAGCCTCATTTGAAACTCCTTTAGCATTGTTACATCCAACTACACCAGCTGCTCCTCTTAATACTCCAGATTTTAAACAGTCTGTTAATGGCTTAACTGTTCCTGCTGGGTCTATATGAGAGTTTACAACTCTATCTAATTGGTTTACTACTGCTTCTACACTATACCCAACTGTTGCTCCTGATTTTAATTCAGGTATAAGTACTTTTGATTTATCTCTATTTTTAAAGTTTAAAATAGCTTCTTTAACTATTGCTTTAGCATCATCAAGTGCTTGTTCTTCTCTAAATTCAATATAAGTTGAACCTGTTATTTTAGCTTTTGGAGAAGTTGTTACAAATTTAGTATGGTAACAATCTGCAACTCTAGCTAATGCAGGGAATATACATTGAACGTCAACTATTACAGCTTCAACTGCTCCAGTTATTATTGCAAGTTCTTGTTGATGGAAGTCTCCTGCTATTCTTACACCATGTCTCATTGTAATCTCATTACCTGTACAACACATACCAGCTAAGTTTATTCCATCAGCTCCAACCTCTTTAGCTAAAGCTACTAAGTCTGGCTCTTCTGAAGCTAAAACTATCATTTCAGATAATGCTGGCTCATGTCCATGTAATATTATATTAACTTTATTTTCTTCTAATACTGCTAAGTTAGCCTCTGTTCTTCTTGGCACTGGAGTTCCAAATAAGATATCACTTAGACGAGTACCTATCATAGAACCTCCCCAACCATCAGCCATAGAAGTTCTAAGACTCATGTGTATTAAACTATCTATATCACCAGTACATCCTATATGAGTAGAGTGCATTATTGTTGCAATTTCTCTATCTATAGCTCTTGGCTCTATAGCATATTCTTTCCATATTTTTTGTCTTGGTTCTGGTGCATTTTTTATAAATCTTAATGTCCCAAAAGGTTTTCCAAATTCCATTAATGCAATTTCTGCCACTTCATGTGCTACATCATAGATATCTCTACCTTCTGTCTCTACATCCCATTCTTTAGCTAAAGTAATTAACTTAGCTTCGTCTCTTATTTTATAGTTTCCATTTGGATCAGCTAATGCTAATGTATGTGCTATATCTCTAGCATGGTCTGAATGGGCAGCTGTCCCACCAGCAACCATTCTTGCAAAGTTTCTACCTACTATAGTATGCTCATCTGCTCCACATAACCCTCTTGGAGTCTTAGGACTTATTCTACATGGTCCCATTCCACATATTCTACAGCAAACACCTTGAAGACCAAAACCACATTGTGCCTTAAAGCCTTCTTTTCTATCATACATTGTTTCTACGCCTTCTTCTCTAGCTTTAGCTATCATCTTCTGGCTGTTTAAATCAATTGTTAACATTTTTTCATCCATATTCCTATCCCCTTTTTTTGATTTTTAAAATCCCCCAGGTGACTGACTTCATGTCATAAAATAATAAAATAAATGCTTTCTAAGTTGATTATATACTAATTTTCAGTACTTTGCTTTAAATTTAAATATTTTTTTAACAAAATTAGATAATACATAAAAATTTTATTTTTTATACCTAATTTAAGTTAATTTTACTGCTCATTTTTGGCTATTTGTTAATATCTAAACCTACTTTTTTGATATTTTAGTTTAATTAAATTATGTTTTGATTTTTTTAAATCAAATTTGAAATTTTTCTAGTCATTTTTATGTTATTACAGATTGTTTGTGTATTTATTATTTTTCACTACTTTTGGACTTATTACAGATTTTTACTCCCTAAACTTAATTAGTAAAAACTTCTTAGAATAGCATTTTTTCGACTAATTTTTTTGAATTTTTTTATTTTTCCTACTTTAATATTAATTATAGCTTCAAATTGAACATTTGTATATATTCATTTGAAGCTATAATTATTTTTTATATAAAATTTTTTTAATACTGTATTAATTTAGATATTTTTACTATTTTTCTACTTTAATTCATTTATTTCAAACTATTTATTCTATTTCATGCTCTTAGCTACAATAGCTCCATATGCAATGGAATATAATTTAGATTCATGTGAATCAGCTCTTGACACTAAAACTATAGGAGCTTTTGCACCCATAATTATACCTGCTGATTTAGAGTCTGCCATGTATGTAAAAGCTTTCCCTATTCCATTCCCAACCTCTATTGTTGGAACCAATATGATATCTACATCTCCAGATACTTCACTTTTAAACCCTTTTATTTCACTAGCTTCTTTTGAAACAGCCAAATCAAAAGCTAAAGGTCCTTCCACAATTACATTGTCACCAAATTCACCTTCTTTGCAAGCTTTTGCTAACATATCTGCATCTACAGTTGCCTGCATCTTAGGATTTACTTTTTCTTTAGCTGCTAAGCATGCAACTTTTACAGTTTCCATACCTAAAGCTTTTGCAGCTTTTATAGAATTTTTTAATATTTTTGCCTTTTGTTCATAATCAGGAGCTATATTCATACCTCCATCTGTAGTTATAAGTAATTTATGGTATTTTTCTAACTCATAAACCATGACATGACTTAATAAACTATCAGTTCTAAGACCGTACTCTTTATTTAGTACTTCTTTTAGTATGACAGATGTATCCAGTAATCCTTTCATTACAAAATCAGCTTCTTTACTTGATACTAATTTAACTGCTATTTCTGCACACTCTTTGATATCATCCTTATCCACTATTTTGATACCACTTAAATCAAATCCTATTTCTTTTGATATTTCTCTTATTTTTGCTTCATTTCCAACTAATATAGGAGTAATTATATTTCTTTCTACAGCATCCTTTATTGCCATTAAAACTTCTTTGTCATGAGCTGCTGCTACAGAAAGTACTATTTTCTCCCCTCCCTTAAGTTGGTCTAAAATATCATCTAATTTTTTTATCAAAAGTAACCCCTCCCTTATATATATTTAACTAAATAATACCATATTTAATATACCTTTTCTCAATTTATTTTTTATGTGATAAAGAATTTATATAACTAAAAGATAGTTTAATATTTTATTCTGGGATTTCATCAATAACTCTTAAAATCTTTGCAGGGACACCACCTACAATTGTGTTTTCTGAAACATTTTTGGTTACAACTGCTCCAGCAGCAATAATTGCATTATCCCCAATAGTAACTCCTGGAACAACAGTTACATTAGCACCAATCCATACATTTTTTCCTATTATGATTGGAGAAGGATAGGTTGTACTACGTTTTTCTGGCATAATACCATGATTAAGTGTAGCCAATACCACATTATGCCCAATTTGTGTGTTATCTCCAATCTCAATACCACCTTGGTCTTGAAAATGGCAACTGCTATTTATAAAAACATTTTTTCCTATAGTGATATTTTTTCCACAATCTGTATAAAATGGTGGAAACATAAAAAATGATTCATCTACTTTCTTTCCAATTAACTCAGAAAACAAACTACGGATTTCTTCTGGCTCATGATAAGAAGAATTTAACTTACTTGTGATTTTCATTGCTTCATTACTCAACTTAACCATAAATTCATGTATTTCTGATTCACTAGAAACAGGTTTTCCTTGATTGACATGTGTTAAAAATTCATTGATATTCATTTTATACATCCTTTCAATATACGCTTTAATTTATTTGTACATTTTAAACAATATTTTTAATAAAAATTAATTTAATTCATTTTATAAGCAATATCATTGCTTCTTTTAGTGTAATATACTACTCTCTATATATCAAATACCTATATTAAATACTTAAATATACTTAAAAAGCATAAAAATTGATATAATTATATAGTAAATAGACTAGTAAAGGAGGGCTGACTATGGAGCTAAGAGTATTAAGATATTTTTTGGCAATTGCAAGAGAAGAAAGTATATCTGGTGCAGCGACATTTTTGCATATAACACAACCAACGCTTTCTAGACAGATTATAGAACTTGAAGAAGAGTTGGGAGTCAAATTATTAGTTAGAGGAAATAGAAAAATTACTTTAACAAATGAAGGTAGACTTTTACATAAAAGAGCAGAGGAAATTATATCATTAGTTGATAAAGTAGAGTTAGAATTCGACAATCCAAATGAGATTGTTAGTGGTGATATATATATAGGAGGTGGTGAGACTGAAGCTATGCGACTTATTGCTAGAACTGCACATCATTTTCATCAAAAATACCCCAATGTAAGATACCATCTTTTTAGTGGAAATGCTGATGATGTAACTGAAAAATTAGACAAGGGGCTTCTTGATTTTGGTATTTTAATTGAACCTGCAAATATACAGAAATATGATTATGCACAAATTCCTGCTACTGATGTGTGGGGTTTACTAATGCGTAAAGATAGTATCCTCGCCTCACAAAACACGATAAATCCAAAAGATTTATGTAGTATACCACTTATTATTTCAAGGCAGACACTAGTTGATAAGGCAATTTCTAAATGGCTTGAATACAGTACTGAAAAGCTAAATATTGTTGCAACATACAATTTAGTTTATAATGCTTCTCTTTTGGTGGAAGAGGGGCTGGGCTATGCTTTGTGTTTAGATAGACTCGTTAATACTACAGAAAACAGTAATCTTTGTTTTAGACCTCTATCTCCTTCTTTAGAAGCTAAGTTAAATATTATATGGAAAAAACATCAAATATTCTCAAAAGCAGCAGAAAAATTTTTACTTCAAATACAAAAAGATTTTTCTTCTATCATGTTGGATACATCTAAGTTGGATACACCTGAAAAAAATAAATAATAAGAATAAAAAGTGTGGGTGTCTCAAAAAGAGGCTTATCTCTATTTTGAGCCAGCCTCACTTAACCAATAAATGAAATACAATTTAACAGTATACTTACTTATTTATTCCAAGCTCTCTTAAACAAGCAATCGTAATTTCATCTTGTGGATTCAATTCATAAGCTCTTTCTATATAGTAAGTTGCGTCATCAATATCACCATTATTTAAATAAGCCATTCCTAAATTACAAAGTATTTCTGGGTCTTCCTTTATCTTAGCCGCTTGTTCAAAATACTCTATTGCTTTATCTAGATTATTCTTATAAGCTTCACAAAGCCCCAATTCCACTATAGAATCTACTTGATTAGGCTTTATTATCAATATCTTCTCAAGATACATCTTAGCCTGTTCTATTTCACCCATACCCTTATATCCAAGTGCTATCATGAACAACAAGTTCCACCAATCCATATGTTCTTCTTCTAATGGCAGTAATTTCTCTAATCCTTCTTTAAACTTACCTTGGAATACAAGTGTATATCCTTCTTCATATTGAACTTTAAAGTCCATCTTGCCTAAATTATCTTGTATCTCAGCCACCAAATCAGCATCTAGCCCTAGTCTTAATGCCTCTTCCCAAGTCAACTTAGTCTTTAGATATTGACCTTGATTATAATAATGGTAACCTAAGTGATAATAACCTAATGCAAAATTCTCATCAACATCAATTATTTTTTCAAGCTTATCCATTGCTTCAAGTAAGAATGCATTCATTGCCTTATCATCCATATCTTTTTGATACTGCTTTGCTATCTCTTGACAAACAATCGCATAATTATACATTGCATCTAAATCCTCTGGATACATTGTTATAAATGATTTTATATATATTAAAGAATCTGTATGTTCACCAATTTCAAAGTATTTTCTCGACATATACCCCATGTATGCTTTCAAATCTAAATCAATATCTTTAGCTAAAGCATTTAAAAACTTCTCATACTCTGCATTGTTTTTAAATTTACTATCTATCCCAATTATATATATCATTGCATCTGCTATAGACATTGAATTTAACTTATCTTGAGCAGTTTTTTCTTTTATTCCTTTTACCAGTACCTCATTTTTTATAGGTACATCTAATCCACCTTTTGGTACTTCATAGCTCTTTAATTTAAACTCTCCACCATGTTTTATCGTTATAAAGGCTAATTCATCTGCTTTTTTTAGCAAATATTTTTCTATTTTAAAATCCATTTTATCCTCCTAAATACTTAAATCTTTACTTTATGAGTTTTAGATTTCTCAAATATTTTTTTATCATCATACTCAAATAATACTACATTTTCTTCTTCTCTTATTTCTGTCTTTATATCATTTTTTAAATCCACAACATTAAATTTAAATGGCTCAAAATGAACATATTTTATTATATGTTTAGCCGGTTTATCAACAAAATTAGGTAAATATGTTGATAAGTTATCATTATCCTGTAAAAATACATGGCATCTATTCTTAAAATCATCCACATCTAGTTTATTAAAAAACTGTGGAATATTTGATGTTTTGCCCAGTGATATATAGTCATACTTTAATATATCATTGAATACATCATTATCAATATTTATTTCTTCATTATAAAAATCCATCAATATTTTATATAATTGATTCTTCCCTTGTGCCAAATCAAAATAACCATTTTCATCAAAATACTTGGCAAAAATCTCAAAGAATTTAAAAGGGCTTTGCTTATAAAATCTGCCTATAATATATCTCATAGACAGCACAAAATTTTTAGAATTATAGTATCTCTCAAGTATATCTTCTATATCCTTTAACTTCAGTGTTTCTTCATAACTTATATAATTATTGTATAAAAATTCATATGGAGCATAATCTTTATATTTAAAACCATGCTCATCTGCAACTTTTCTCATACCTGTACCTTTAATCATCTTTAAAAAGCCTAATTGTAAGTGCTCTATACCTAGATTAAATACATCATTAAAAGAATTCTCAAAGCTCTTATAATCTTCATAAGGTAGTCCTGCGATTAAATCTAAGTGCTGATGTATATTTCTATAAGATGCCACAGTCTGTACAACATGAGACAACTTTTTAAAATCATCCCTTCTTCCTACTGCATCAAGTGTTTTTTCATTTGTTGACTGCACACCTATTTCAAATTGAAAAAGACCTTCTTTACAATCAGCTAAAAATCCAAGCATCTTATCATCTATCAAATACGCTGTAACTTCAAAATGATAAGTTGTATAGCCATTATCGTTTTTCATAAGAAAATCCATAATTTCTATAGCCACTTTTCTATTTGCATTAAATGTCCTATCAATAAATTTTATCTGTGATACTCTTGCATCTATTAAAGCCTTTAAATCCCTTTTTATCCTATCTAAACTAAAATATCTTAGTCCTGGAATAGTAGATGATAAACAGTACTGACAGTTAAAAGGACAACCTCTTGATGATTCATAGTATACTATTCTATTTTCATATTCTTTTGGATTCAAATTTTCATAAGGGCTAGGAATCTCGTCCAGATTTTGAAGTAATTCCATAGGCTTATTTACTATTATCTCACTACCTTGTCTATATACAAGTCCATTTACATCATTTATTTCCATCTTTCCTTGCAAATGGAGTACTAAGTCTCTAAAAATTAATTCTCCTTCTCCATAAAGTATATAATCCACAAAATCATACTTTTTCATTGCATCATAACTATCATAACTCACTTCTGGTCCGCCCAAAGCTATTTTAGTATTAGGTCTAATTTTTTTTAGATTATCACAAAGCTTAACTATATCTCCCACATTCCAGATATATGTTGAGAATAATATTATATCATATTCGTTTTTATATATATCCTTCAAGATATAGTCCAAATCGTTGTTTATAGTATATTCTTTCATATCAACTTCTATCAAATCTCTTACAAATTCTTTTAGATATCTTATAGCTAAATTTGTATGAATAAACTTAGAATTCAACGTTGTTAATAAAATTTTCAAATATTTCTCACCTCTTTTTAATATTATACTGTCTTTTTGTACCCCTTATAGGTTAAAATAGTATATGTAAAGTTTAAATAATATCTATATAATTAATTTATTAATTTCAAGTAATATGAGAAAGGAAGTTTTTTATGGAATTAATTGAAAAAGTATCTATCAACTCTTTGTCAAAAAGAGATTTACTACTTATTATAAAGTCTCTTGAATACACTAATGAAAATACTCAAATTAGTGATTTTATCGAACTTAGAAATAATATAGTAAAAGAATTATGTTTTTTAACTGACACTAAAGAAAAAGATTTTTTAGATTATCTAGAAAAAAATAGTACGCTCTAATAACCTAAACCTTTTTAAACTTTAATATATAAATACCTGATTTAGAATTTATTTTTATGCTTAGTATATTATCATTAAAGGTTTTTGATACAATTGTTATTTGATTAAATATAGGGTCTATTGTAGTATTACCCTCTTCAAGTCTTATAAGGCTTCTTGGGTCTATTTCTTTATTATACGCTTTAACTCCAATTTTATATTTTCTCAATTTAACAATATATTCCGACATAGAAAAAATAAAATCTATATTATCTTCATTTAATTCACTATCTTCACCCAAAATGGATAATATAGATTTTTTTATGCTAGAAGCTCCTTCATTTTCTACAGTTCTATCTTCAATATATACATCATATAGGACATTTAAAACATTTAATAGAATACTTTCTTCATCATAATCTTCAAACTTCAAATCAATATATTTATCAATTAATTGTATTGCTTTAATCCTTGCCATCTGAAACTTTACAATATCCGATTTGTCTAATTCTATAGAAAATCCTATTATCTTGTCTTTAATACTCTGTAGTAATTCGACATATTCTATTTTAATATTATTTATAAGATTGTGAATAACAGAATTATACACTACAGAACCTAATAAATAATCAAATAAAAATTCTTCTTTTTTAAAATAACTCACATATTTTTTTATTAATTTAATAACTTCATCTTCACTTTTTTGAATATTAGTATTCGATAAAATTAGTGGTAATAAAATATTTAAAAAGTTGATATTTCCTATTTTTTCTCCATAAAATCTATAGTAAATAAGTTCATCTCTCAGTCTCTTTTCGTCTATATATACACATCTTTGCGTTTTATCATCTATTAAGGATTTTGTATTTATTATAATTAAATCTTTAAGAGCCCTACTTGCACTAATAAAAGAAGATATATAGACTTTTTTTAGTAATTCGTCATTCATAAATATATCCTTTCTGAAAAATTGAATCTAAATATCTTGTTATTAAAAAAAAAGAGACAGCCCGTTTAAGAAGCTGTCATATATAGGGGGATAGTAGTGTACAAAAATCATTGTAATCTACTATCTATATATTATTATACGATACTACTTTTTTATATGTAAAGTATCAGTTTTCGACATCCCTATATTTTACAGTTATACAAATTGCGTACTAAGTTCTATTTTATTCTTTTTATTTCAACATTTTACTGTATTACATTCTTTCTGGAGCGTGCATTCCCAACAGTTTCAGAGAATTTTCTAAAGTTTGTTTTGTGGCTAGAACTAATGCAAGTCTTGCTTTTCTAACTTTCAAATTTTCTACTAAAATTGGATTTTCATGATAAAATTTATTAAACGCTTGAGCTAAATCTAACATAAATCTAGTTACTATATGTGGTTCATTTTTCTTTAGAGCAAGTAAAATATTCTTATTGAATGATTCTATAACTCTAAGAACTTCTGCACTATCTTCATCAGATAATAGACTATAATCTATATCAGAAGTCACTTCTACTTCTGCCTTTCTTAAAACTGCACAACATCTAGCATGTGTATATTGAACATATGGTCCAGTCTCTCCATCAAAACTCAATGTTCTTTCCCATGAGAATGTATAATCTTTAATTCTACTATTAGATAATTCTTGGAAAACTACAGCTCCAACACCTACTTGCTTAGATATTTCATCTACATTTTTAGCATTTGGATTTTTAGCTAGTATAATATCTTTAGTCTTATCTATAGCTTGATTCAAAGCATCTTCTAAAAATACGACTCTTCCTTTTCTAGTTGACATAGTGCCTTCTTCAAGGGCTACCATACCAAATCCAACATGAATTAAATCTTTTGCCCAATCATATCCCATAAGCTCAATTACCTTAAACCATTGTTGGAAATGCAAGTTTTGTTGAGAACCAACTACATATATACACTTGTCAAAATTATAAGTTTCTTTTCTATATATTGCAGCAGCTAAATCTCTTGTCATATATAATGTTGAACCATCATTCTTAGTAATTAGTGCTGGTGGCATTTTATACTCTTCTAAATCAACAATTCTGGCTCCTTTAGACTCTTTTAAAAGATTTTTCTCTTCTAATAGTTCAATAACCCTGTTCATTTTATCAGAATAGAAACTCTCACCTGCTAAAGAATCAAATTCTATATCTAAAAGTTTATACACTCTGTTAAACTCTTTTAAACTCTCATCTCTAAACCATTGCCATAATTCCTTTGCTTCTTCATCACCATTTTCTAATTTAGTAAACCATGCTCTTGCTTCATCTTCCATTTCGGGATGTTGTTCAGCTTCATCATGGAATCTTACATATAATTTTAGTAATTCTGGAATTGGATTAGCTTCTACTACTTCTTTTTCTCCCCACTTTTTAAAGGCCACTATTAACTTACCAAATTGAGTTCCATAGTCACCTAAATGATTTATTCTTATAGTCTTGTATCCTTGTGAATCATATATCTTATATAAAGCATTGCCTATAACTGTAGTTCTTATATGCCCTATATGGAAAGGTTTTGCTATATTTGGAGAAGAATACTCAACTATTACAGTTTTATCTTTTCCAAAATCACTATGTCCGTAATTTTCTTTTTCATGTAAAACTTTTTTGATTACAGTTTCTGCTAATTGAGATTTATTTACAAAGAAATTCACATATCCGCCTAGTTGTATTACTTTTGTTATCTCTCCACTTGGTTCTATACTTTCTGCTAATTCACTTGCTATCATGTTTGGAGCTTTTCTAAACACTTTAGCTAATTTAAAACATGGAAAAGCATAGTCACCCATGTCCTTATTTGGTGGAACTTCTATAAGTGCCTCTATCTCTTCTTTCGATAAATCTTCTATTTTTTCTTTAAGGCAATTTGATATTGCTACCTTGAAATCTTGCATCCTGTTGCTCCTCTCTACATTGTTCCTGGTTTATATTGTGCTTATCTCTTTATGTTAAATCAAATTTCGTGTTTTTTCAAGTATTTCATTACAGGGCAAAACACTTTAGTAGTTATGTTTTCTGTATATATTAAAAATACTATAATTGCAGTTTTTAATCACACTATTATTGATTTTTTAAAAGCTTTTTTCTCTATTTTATCATTTCTTATACTACCAAGTTGACTTTATATACCTTTTTTTACTTTTTTATCAGTTTTTTATGCATCAGTATTAACTTCTTTTACTCTTTTATCAATTTTTTATACATCCGTATTAATTTTCTATAAGTCTTTTTCACTCTTAACTCTTATTCCTTCTTCTTCTAATAACCTTGCTGTTACACCTTTACCTGGTATTTTTTTACCTGAAAAACTACCATCATATATTAGATTACATCCACAAGAGGGGCTACCCTCTTTTAGTATTGCTTCGCTACATACATATAATCTTGCTATTTTTAGAGTTTCCTTAGCCCCTCTCACAAAGTTTTCTGTCACATCATTATTATCTTTAGTAATTACTTTTCCATCAACTATCTCAGCAGGTGGTCTTGGTGTAGATAGACCACCTAACTGCTCTGGGCATACAAGTGTAAATTCTTTGCCTTTTAAATATTCCTTAACTTTTTCATTTTCATTATTATCGCCACTATATTTACAATTTATTCCTATTAAACATGCAGATACCAATATCATAAAAATGTGCTCCTATACAAATTATTTTAGTTTAACAATTGTTACTCCTGCTCCACCTTCTCCATATTGACCACCTCTTTGTGATTTTACATGTCTATTTCTTCTTAAAATGTCTTGTAGCCCTGCTTTTAATACTCCTGTACCTATCCCATGTATTACTGTTACAGACTCTAAACCTGCCACATACGCATCATCAAGATACTTTTCGACTTCCATTATAGCTTCTTCTAAGTTTAATCCTCTAAGGTCAACCTCATTTTTTACATTACCAGATTTTGCCCTTATAATATTTCTAGTTGATTTAGTTACATTTGTTGAAACATCTTTGTGTGTTTTTTGTAAAGACTTAAAAGGTAGATTCATCTTCATTATACCAATTTGTACTACTGCTTCTTTTCTCTTTTTATCTACTGAAACTACACTACCATTTTGGTTTAAAGTTATTACCTTGACTTCTTCACCTGGCTTTAAGTCTTTTATCTCCTTATTTGAGACTTTTGGAACTATCATGCTTTTTACTGTTGGTTGAAGACTTCCCATAGAGCTAGTCAATTCTCTTCTAAGTTCTTCTATTTTACGGTTCTTTTCTTTTGAAGCTCTTTCTTGCTCAAGACTTCTAAGTTCCTTTATTATAAGGTCTACTTCTTCTTTAGCTTGTCTTATAATTGAAAATGCTTCTGACTTAGCTTTTTCAATCATCTTATCTCTTTGGCTGACCAATTTTTCAAGTTTTTCATCATACTCTACTTTTAGTCTTTCAATCTCTTCTTTTAATCTTTCAGCTTCTTCTCTATCTTCTACTGCTTTGATTCTATTTTTTTCAACATTCTGTAACACATCTTCTAAAGCTATGTTCTCTGTATTTATATATTCTTTAGCACGTGAAATTACATAGTCACTTAGTCCGAGTTTTCTAGAAATCTCAAACGCATTTGATTTTCCAGGAACACCTATAAGTAGTTTATATGTTGGGCTTAAAGTTTCTATATCAAACTCAACTGCTGCATTTTCTACACCTGATTTAGTAAGAGCATAGTTTTTAAGCTCACTATAGTGAGTGGTTGCTATACATTTAGCTCCTACAGAATTTATATCTTCTAATACTGCTATTGCAAGGGCAGCTCCTTCAACAGGGTCTGTTCCTGCTCCTAATTCGTCAAATATAACTAAAGAGTCAACTGTTACGTTTTGTAGTATTGATACTATATTCGTCATATGAGATGAAAATGTTGATAGACTCTGTTCAATACTTTGTTCATCTCCTATATCAGCAAATACATTATCGTATACACACATACTACTTCCGTAATCAGCAGGTATATGAAGTCCACTTTGTGTCATAAGTGCAAATAGACCTACAGTCTTTATTGTAACTGTCTTACCACCTGTATTTGGACCAGTTATTACCAATGTATGGAAATCTCTTCCTAAATAAATCGTATTTGCTACTACTTTCTTCTTATCCAACAATGGATGCCTTCCATTTTTTATGTTTAAATATTTATCCTCATTTAAAGTTGGTTCTATTCCTCTCATTTGTATAGAAAGTTTTCCCTTTGAAAATGCAAAATCCAATCTTCCGAGTATCTCTTGATTTGAAATTAAGTCTTCACTTACTTCTCCAACCATAGCAGAAAGCTCTGATAAAATTCTTTCTATCTCTTCTTGTTCTCCTAGTTTCAACTGTCTCAATTCATTGTTCATTTCTACTATAGTCATTGGTTCTATAAAAAGTGTAGCACCAGAAGATGACTGGTCATGCACTATACCAGCTACTTGTGACCTATATTCAGATTTTACAGGTACTACAAATCTATCACCTCTTAAAGATATTATGGCATCTTGTAAGTATTTTTGATAAGTAGTTGAACTTATTATTGAATTTAGTTTTGACCTAATGGATTGATTTTTTTGAGCTATTCTTCTTCTGATATCTCTAAGTGTACTTGAAGCGTTGTCAGATATTTCTACTTCACTAATTATCGCATTGTATATCTGGTCTTCTATGTCTTTATATACATATAGAGAATTTGATAGAGATTGTATTATTGGATAATTGAAATCTTCTTCATCACTGCTAGATAGACTATTTTTTAATCTTCTAGCTACTCTTAAAGTATCTGCTATCATAATTAAACTTCCTGGGTCAAGAGATGCACCTACATAAGCTCTCCTTACCTTATCTTCTATATCATGAATACCTTCCAAACCTACTGAACCTCTTTTTATAATAATTGATTGAGCTTCACTAGTTTCTTCTAGCATAGATTTTACTTCTACAAAATCAGTATTTGGGACTAAATTTTCTATATATTTTAGACCTAAAGAAGATGAGGCTTTCTTCTTTAACAAATCTATTATTTTATTGTATTCTAGAACTCTTAACGATTTCTCATTCATTTTATATATTCACCATCCTCGATATTTTAACTTTTTTATTTAATTTTAAAAATGTATGTTTTCAAGCATTTCCAATAAAAACTGCAAGTTTTATTTCTTTTTCATTTCTAAAATTATTATATTTTTTCTCTTTTAGATATATTTTACACATATTTTGTATTATACTATGTATGTAGCTATCTATATATTATACATAAACATGGTTTATTTGTAATATAATCTGTTAAAAAATCTTCTTTAATATTTTTAAAGAAGTTTATTTTGGCTTATTTTAAAAAATAGCTACTTATATAGATAAATTAAGGAGGAACATAAGTCATGGGAAACGTATTGGAAGGATTAAAACCAGAAAATGTTTTTAAAAACTTTGAGAAAATATCTCAAATTCCTAGAGGTTCTGGAAATGAAAAAGGCATAAGTGATTTTTTACTTAGCTTTGGTAAAAATTTAGGTCTTGAAACTATTCAAGATGAAAGCTTAAACATAATAATAAGAAAGCCTGCTACAAAAGGATATGAAAATTGTCCAGGTGTAGTTCTTCAAGGACATATGGATATGGTTTGTGAAAAAGAAAAGGATGTTGAACATGATTTTCTTAAAGACCCTATAAAATTAAGAATTGATGGTGACATGATATATGCTACTGGAACTACTCTAGGAGCTGATAATGGTATAGCTGTTGCTATGGGTATGGCTATATTAGAAGACAACACTTTAGAGCATCCAGCACTAGAAGTTTTAGTTACTGTTAATGAAGAAGATGGTATGAATGGTGCAGATGCACTAGACCCTAGCTTAATTAAAGGTCAATATATTCTAAATATGGACTCCGAGGAGGAAGGATACTTATTAGTTAGCTGTGCTGGTGGTAAAACTTGTGTTGTTAGTTTACCTGTTGAATACAAAAAAGTTGAAGGTGACAAGCAAGGATTATTAGTTGAAGTTAGTGGACTATTAGGTGGACACTCTGGTATGGAGATTGTCTTACAAAGAGCTAATGCTAATAAAGCAATAGCTAGAGTATTAAGTGTTTTAGATGTTGATTATGAATTAGCTTCTGTTGATGGTGGTACTAAGCACAATGCTATACCTCGTGAAGCTAAGTGTGTAATAGCTGTTAATAAGGCTGATGTTGAATCTGCTAAAAAACAAATAAATGATATTTTAACTGCATTTAAACATGAGTTCACTACTTCTGACTCTGGTATGACTTATTCAGTAGCTGAAACTTCTGTAGATAAAGTTCTTACTAAAGATTGTAAAGAAAAAGTTGTTCAAATGTCTTGCTTAACTCCTCATGGAGTTCAATCTGTGAGCCTTGATATAAAAGGATTAGTTGAAAGTTCTACTAACTTCGCTATAATTGAAACTAAAGAATCTACTATCGAATTCTTAACTTCTGTTAGAAGTTCTGTTATGTCTATTAGAGATGAAATCGCTGATAGAATAAAACTTTTAGCTCAAGCTTTAGGTGCTAATTATAACCTTATAGCTCAATACCCAGCTTGGGAATTCAAAAAAGGTTCAAAATTAGAAAAAATATGTAGTGAAACTTATGAAAAATTAACTGGTAAAGTTCCTACTGTTATGGCTCTACATGCTGGTCTTGAGTGTGGATTATTACTTGATAAACTTCCTCATGCTGAAGCTATCTCTATAGGACCAGATATGTTTGATGTTCATACTCCAAATGAACATGTTAGTATCCCTTCTGTAGCTAATGTTTGGGATTATGTTATTGAAATATTAAAATCTATGAACCAATATTAAATTTAAGATTTGATTCTAAATAGACTTTAGTTCTAAGTAAATTAATATAAAATTAACCATGTAAATTAATACTAGTGTTAGTGTCACCATTTAATCTTAGTGTTAATTTATAGAAATAAAGCCTAATGATAAGTGATAGCACGTATCATTAGGCTTTATTGTGATTTTAAATTAATTCTTATACTATTTTAAATCTATTTCTTCCTTCTCTCTTAGAATCGTAAAGAGCATTATCTGCTATTTCATATAGTTCATCATATTCCTGACCACATTTTGTTATAACTACTCCCATACTAATTGATAAACTTTCCCCGTTTGGCAATTTAATAAGCTGAATCTGATTGTATACATTATTACATTTATTAATAAGTTCTTCCTTATTTATTATATCCTTGACATAAACGCTAAACTCATCTCCACCTAAACGACCTACTATATCATCTTTTGCAAAACTTTCATCAAGTATCTTTGCAACATTAACTAGTACTTTATCTCCAAACAAGTGCCCATAATTATCATTAATAGACTTAAAATAATCAATATCTATAATTAATAAAGCTCCATTTTTATCAGTTGATAAATCTAATAAATTTTTTGCTGTTAATTTTCTAATGTAAGCTGCATTATAAATATTTGTTAGACTATCCTTTTGAACCTTATCCAATAACATATTCTTTTCCTCTTTTTCAGAATCAATATTGCATATTTTCCCAATTACATAAACTGGTATATTTCTGTCATTATAAATTATTTTTGAAGTAATTCTAATCCAGTGAAAAGTATCATCGGAAAGAAGAGTATATATTTCAGTTGTTCCATTTTCTTGTGATTTAATTACATCAAAAAACTTTTTATTGTATTCTCTTCTTATTTCTTTTTTAGCATCTGTTATATTATCATTTTCACTATTATTATTTTTATTTACACCATAATAGGTATCAATTCCTTTTCCTTGCATAGAAATTATCAATTTATCTTTTTTATAATCATACTCAAAAAAGTATTCACTTGCCATTTCATATACTTGAGTATGTTTTTTAAGTTCTAAAGATATTTTCTCATTCATACTTGTACGAGTATGTAAACTAAATGCCATAAATCCAATAACACAAATTAATAAACTTGATACAATAAAAACAGTCTCAATTGGATTTTGTTGCATAATATAAAGCAGTGAAAAATCTTGTCTATAGGTAGTATTTTGATAAATAATTGATTGCATTTTTTCTGATGAAATACTTATAATAGCTTTATTAAATATGTTCAATAATTCTTGTTTATTTGGTTTAGTTACCCCAAAACAAATACGCTGTGCTTCATAAGTCTGTGGAACTAGACGTACGTCTTTATACTTAGGTTGATTCATATAATACTGCATAGAATAACCTTCACCATAAGTATAATCTACATATCCTTTATTGACAGCTTCTATACACTCTTCTAAAGTATCATACCATACAATATCCCCTTTAAAATGACTCTCATAAGCAATATCTTTAGTTAGAGCTAGACGTTTCCCATCTAAACTATTCTCATTTAATTTATTGTTAATCATCATAGCATATTGAGTGGAAATAAATGGCCGAGACATAATTATATTGTGTTTCCGGGAATATTCATAATCATAAATCATTCCTGCTACAATATCAATTTCATGATTTTTAGTCATTTTTTCCAAATTTGCTTGTGACTTCACAGGCACAAGTTCAAATTCCAATCCTGTTTTGTCAGATATATGATTTAATAAATCAATTGATATACCTTTTAATTCACTTGTATCTTTATATATATTCTGAAATGGTGGTTTATTTAAAGGCACCCCCACCCTTAATTTTTCTGTATCTTTAATGAATTTAGTTTCTTCATCAGACAAAAACATCTTATTATTTTCTGGTGTAAAGTACTTTTCATATAAAGTAGTTGAAAAATATGGGTCCGTCTGTTCAATATTACTAATTGCTGAATTTAGTCTTTGAGTTAGGTCTGTATTACCTTTAGGTGTAATAAAATAAAATGGTTTTGGAGAAAATTTAGCCACAGTACGCACACCTTCGATTGGATTCATACTCACATTAAGAAGTGCATCTGCTTTACCATTCTTTAGTGCTTCTATTTGTTCTTCTTCTGTCTTACAATATACCAACTCGGGTGAAATTAAATTCATCTTACAATATTCATTCAACTCTTCAAGTCTTGTACTAGAATTTTCCATTATAGCAATTCTAATTTTTTTCATGGTTTGTGAACTAATACTATCAATAGCTGTATTTTCATATAATACTTGTAGTACTGTATTTACTACTCCATAACTATTACCTGCATAATTATACATTTTTTCCAATGGTTCATTGTATAACATGCCTCCCATTATATCAATTTCACCATCTTCTAACATCTTCATTAATTTTGTAATAGATTCATTTATTTCTCCAGGAACTTGAACAAATTCATAATTCCATCCAGTATATTGTGCAATTTCTAATAAATATTCATATGTATATCCAGAATAGTTACCTTGTTCATCCATTTCAGTTAGACCTTTTTGAACAGGATAAGCAACCCGAATAGTACGATTATCATTACCTATAGCATTAATACTAAAAGAAAATATGTAAGAAGTGAATATAGATGTAATTACAATAGTTAATAAAAGTAATTTTTTTAAATTCACTACACAAACCTCCATATAGTTAAGATTTACAGTATAAATTACTGCATAAACTTGTAGATATGAAAAAATAGATTAGTATATAAAAGGATATATAAATTTAATCAAAAATTTAAATATCCTTAACATATACAATATACCTAAATTATAACTCATTTATCTATTTATTACAACAAATTTACCCTGCTAAATACTTACTCCATATTCCATAATTTTACAAATTTTAGTGAAGTTTAATCTCTATATTATCTCGAATTTAGCAGTGTTTCTATTTACTGTTCTTTTATATTTCACATCTGGATAACCTAATATAAATGAAGTTATAACTGCTTCATTCTCACTCATTCCCAATAGTTCTTTTATCTTTGGCTCTACATTTGATGCCATAACAAAAAATCCATTATAGCACATTCCCAATCCTTGAGAATAGGCCATAAGTTCCATATTAGATGCAGCCAATCCTCCATCTACATACGCACTTTTACCTAGAGACATGTCACCTACAACTACCATAAGTAGTGGGGCATCATAAAATAAAGAATCATTTCCTTTCTCTTTATATCTTTTGTACATTTTCTTAAATGTATTTTTATACATAGAGCTCACAGGGTCACTATCATCAGTGTCTAATGCTAAGTTATAAAGACCTTCTATTGCTAGTTCTTTTACTTCTTTTAGTTTTTCTTTTACTAATATGTATCTTATAGGCTGTCTATTTCCACCTGTTGGTGTGTATCTACCAGCTTCCACTATATTTTTTAGTTTTTCTTCTTCTACCTCTACGTCTTTATATTGTCTTATACTTCTTCTAAACTTAATGAAATTCAATAACTTTTCAGCTTCTAATTCAAATTTTTCACGATTGTATTCTATTACCTCACTTTTATCAAATCCCTGCATTTCTATTGCATCTGTTGGACAGATTGCCATACAGTGACCACAGTTAATACAGAGAATATTTTTTACCTTTGCTTTATCATCCTTAACTTTTATTGCATTTACAAGGCAGTCTGATTCACACATACCACATCCTACACATTTTTCTAAATTTATGTCTATCATTCCAAATTATTCCTCCATTTATAAAAATTTTACTTTAGTATAAAACAAATGGTTTATCTTAATATTATATCAATCAATTTAATTTGCTATAAACTTAAATTACATTCTTAGGTGGTATCTTTAGACTATATTTTTGAAATGTATCATTAAGTTGTATCTTAATTAATCTAAGAAGTTTACACTATAATCTTTTAGTTTCCCATTATCATATACTATCTTTGCACTAAAAACATTTCCAGTCTTAGCCCAATTTAAAAATAACCTATCGCCTTCCCACATATTTAAATCAAATATTTTATCATTATCAACCCAAATTAAATTTCCTTCTTTACAATCATTTAAATCTTTTTCAGATAATTCTCCTTCAAATTCATCTGAAAAATACAAAAACATATACCAATCTTCTTCATCTTTAAATTTTGGGAAAGTTATCAATCCTTTATACGACAATGATTTAAGAGTAAGACCAGTCTCTTCTTTAACTTCTCTGATTACACATTCCTCTGGAGTCTCTCCTTGTTCAAACTTTCCTCCAATCCCCACATACTTACCTTCATGTACATCATCTTTCTTTTTATTCCTGTACAACATCAAAGTCTTATCATCTTTTTCCATATAACAAATAGTTGTAAGTTTCATATATCTCGCCTTGCTTTCTCTTTATATTTTCATTTAATTATTTTCAGCACTTTCAAGTACATCACTTATATTTTTCATTGCATTAAGAGAAAGCTCTGCAAATTCATCAAATGGAATTCCTATATCTTCTATACTTCTCATTGCATCTCTGTTTACATTTGAAGCAAATCTTGTTTCCTTCATTCTTTTAATTACAGACTTTGTCTTTACACTAGTAAGTTTTTTATCTGGATAAACTAAAGCTATGGCAGTTATAAACCCAGTTATAGGGTCTGCTGCATATATAGCTTTTTCCATTAGACTAGTTCTTGTAACTCCCATTCCATCATGATGACCAAGTATTGCTCTGTACATTTCTTCATCACCAAAGTTTTCTTTTTTAAGCAGTTCTACTGTTGTTGTAGCATGTCCTTCACAGATTTCTCCTGGCTTTCTTCCAACTATATCTGAATCCAAATCGTGTAAAAGACCTGCAACTGCCCACTCTTCTTCTTTTTCTGGTTCTAATCTTTTGGCTAAATCTCTCATAACTGCTTCAACAGCATAACAATGTTTTCTCATTCTATCAGTTTCTAAATACTTAAATAAAATTTCTAAAGCTTCTTCTCTCATTTTCACTAATCCCCCTGTTTTTTCATAGATATGATATTTTTATATATCAATACACATAAATTCAAGTTTTTTTATATATTTATGTATATTTTTCATGTTATATCTATTCTACACCTTTGTAGTAGTGTCCTGCAACTGTTCCAATTTCATCCAATTGATTATATAAATCAGTAGATTTTTTCCCAAGTTTATAATCATTACTCAAAACTTCAATATGAGCTTCAATAACCTTTTTAACCATCTCACTATCTTCCACTGTAAAATCTATTCTAAATACATCTATTCCAACTTCATCTAACTCATATAGATTGTCCAACATACAAGTAACCTTTGAATTGTAAATTGTACTTCTACAGAACATATCTTGTGTTATCCTATAATTTGCATCTGTAAAATCTCTCAAAGCATAACTACTTTCCTTACATTTAGCAACTCTCTTATCCTTTTTACAATCTCTAACAACAACTCCCATAGGACAGTATTCTGTAATCATCATAGGAGTATATCCATATATTACTGCTTCAATTTCTACATCTGTATATTTTAAAGTTTGTTTAATTTCATTTAGATTTAATTCTTGCGACAAGCAAACTGTGCTTGCTCCCTCATCTTTAAAATGGTTTATACTTTCACTATTAAATACATTTAAATAACAATCTATATTTAAATCTTTTTCTTTAAAATATTCCATAGAACCCCAATTACCAATTTGAACCTTATCAATTACTTTTATATTATCTAATATCTCAAATTGTTTATACTCTTTATTTCTGACAATCCTTGGTGCTGAATATATTAATTTCTTGTCAGTGACTGCTGTATTAGAACGCTTCAAATTCAAAGTATCTATGTTATTTGAATTTGACAGAATATCTATTTTATTTGGATTTGAACTCATTGATTCTTTAGAAATACTTAAAGACAAAGAAGTATCTAAATCCATGGAAATACTTGAATCTATAGAAATACTTGAGACCATTTGTAAAGCTTTTGATAGTGTATTTATATCTTCATAATAGATTAAATCCACATCATATTTTAATACTGCCTCTAATTGCTCCAAGTTCTTGACTTTAACTCTAATTTTAGGAATTTTATTAAGTTTTTTCTGTTTATTTATTCTAGCTGGTTGGTATTTTAATCTGTTCTTTTTAAACTTTCTATCTTTTATCTTTATTCTTTCTTCATCTAAAAGCTCAATACAATCTCTTCTCATTTGATTTAACACACTTATAGGCATACTTACACCTTCATCCAAATCAATTTCTATCTCTTTTAATTTATAAGGTGTGTTTCCAAGCTTTTGAATTTGTGTTTCTATTTTTTCTTTACTTAAAGCTACTTTTATAGCTTTTTCAACTATCTTTTCTCCCTCTACAACCGATTTATTTCCACAAAAATCACTTATAGAAAGCACTGGTTTTTTACCTAGTTTAATACTCACTTTTGCACTTATATTAGTTTTTATGAACTCTTTATCTTGCTGGAATGTAGCTTGTACTCTATCCATTAATTCGCTATCAGAAGTCTTATATATAAGCTGATTTCTCTTTGCTTCTCCAACAAAATCTAATTCTATCAAGTCCCCTTTATGTGCTATTGTAGTTATCTCTCCATTTTTTATTATCCTTCCAATAGTACCTCCACCTAGGTTGATTCCATCACCTTTTTTAAGCGTATTTTCTAGTATCACCCTAAGTCTTTTGTTTTTTCTATTATAATCTAAAACTTTTCCAATATATAGCCCTTGATTATTAGGTCTATTAGAGTTCATTATATCCTTGCCAACTTCACCTAATATATATCCTTTTGTAAACTTTCTGTTAAATATAGTATACAAATTATTTATTATTTCCTCAGAAATACTTATTTTTTTCTTATCTATAAATTCATTAATCGCTTCTCTATATCCTGAAACCACAGTAGCTACATATTCTGGCTTTTTCATTCTTCCTTCAATTTTTAGAGATAATACACCTGCTTCAATTATTTTATCTAAATCTTCTATAGTGCTTAAATCTCTAGGACTCAATAAATAATCTCCATCACTTTTTACTACTTCCCCTGTATTTATATCTATCAACTCATACTTTTGTCTACATGGTTGTGCACATCTGCCCCTGTTTCCAGACCTATTTCCTATCATACTACTCATAAGGCATTGACCTGAGTAGCACACACATAAGGCCCCATGTACAAAAACTTCTATATCTACAGTTGTATTTTCACAAATCCATTTTATCTCATCAACATTTAATTCCCTTGCTAAAACAACTCTATCAAATCCCACACTTTGAAGATACTTCACATCTTCTAATGAATGTGCTACCATTTGAGTACTTGCATGTAATTCAAAATCAGGTAATAGTTTTTTTATAAGCTTTGCCATTCCTATATCTTGTACTATTAAAGCATCAATATCTATATCATATAAAAATTTTACATACTCTACAAAATCCTCTATCTCATACTGTTTTATCAATGTATTCACAGTAACAAAGACTTGCACTCCCCTTATATGAGAGTATTTAACAGCGTCAATCAACTCATTTCTCTCAAAATTATTTGCAGATGCTCTTGCACTAAAGTCTTTACCACCTAAATACACAGCATTTGCTCCATTTTGTACTGCTGCTTTTAATGAATCAAAAGAGCCAACTGGTGCAAGTAATTCTATTTTTTTCATATTTTTCTCCTCTATTTATACTTGTTAGGTTAATATAATTATATCTATAATTCAAATATTTATATTGAATCTATATACTACTTACTATATTTTAAATACTTCCATTAATTTATACAAGAATTATTTATACTTGATGTATTTCAGTTAACATATACATTACTTAATCTTATTTTAAATATTTCCATTAACTTATACACTACTTATTTCACTTAGAATACTTAGCTTAACTTATACACATTACTTACTTCACTTAATTTGTACACCACTTGATATATTTAATATATATTAAATAATTTATATATTACTTACTATATATAAAGTATATCAAATAATAGCTTCATTTTTTGTAAATTTTCATAAAGCTAATTTTCATTAAATGAATCATCTTTATTGATAAACATAATTCCAAAGACTACTGCCAAAATAAAGAAACATATTAGTATTGATTTTTCTACGAAAATTTTTGTAAAAAAAGTCCCTAAAATAGCTCCAAATATAAAGAATATAATAATAGCATAATACTGCAAACTCTTTTTTATCATAAAAATATTCTTAGTATGTATATAATGAAATAATGTTTCTGTAGCACTTCTTAAATTTCCAGTACACATTGTCGTTGCAAAACTATTTCCATTTACCTTTCTAAAACTCTCCACTTGCATTGAACAAATAAAAGAAATAGCAACATTTACAAACATATTAAATCTTCCTCTAGGAACAAATGAAACAATAAGTATTGTAATCATTTCAATTATAATGATTACCTGACGCCAATGAATCTTTGCATTATTATTTGTAAAATACTTTCTTATATTCTCTGCTATAAACACACCTAACATAAATGCCAAAATAGGAATCAAATAATAAAACGATTCCTTTATATTGCCTTTCGCTATATTAAGCCCAAATAAAACTATGTTTCCAGTCTGTGCATTAGCAAAGACTTTACCTCTTACTACATAAGTATAAATATCTAAAAATCCTCCTGTTATTGCCAATAAAGAACATAAGAAGAATGATTCAGACATCTGACTCTTGCTTGTCATATATAAACCTCTCACTTTCTAATGATAGATACCAACTAAACCTCCCATGACTAAAGTCACAGGATTCCTGCTTCATAGAATTTTGCATACTAAAATATGTCTTACCTATTCTCCACAGGCTATCCCCGTAGTTCCTACGATTATTACATAAGTTATCTATTATCAAAATTATTTTAAATACTGTTTTTCATTAACATATAAAAATTATTTATACATCATTTATATTTATACATTAAAAGAAGCTGTCTCAAAAAACAAGAGAGACAGCAAATCTTTTAATTTATTCCACGTTTTTTACATCATTATCTAACCCTGTACATTTTAGCTGTAAATCATAAGCTTTGTTTTGAAACTCAGAAGCTAAGTTTTCAGCTATAGTAGCTCTTTCATTTGCTTCTTCAAGTTGAGTACTTAACTCCTCAATCTTGCTTTTATAAGCATCTAACTCGGCTCTAGAACCTTCTGTCGTATTACTAAGTTCGAATATTTCTTGCTTTTTATTTTCTATAATCTCAATTAACTCTTTCATCTTAGCTTCAGATTCACGATTTTCTGCTTCTTTTTCTGCTATTGTAAGCTTTAAAGACTTGATTTCTAATTGAAGTTCTTCATTAGATGCTCCAACCTTCTTACTCAATTCCTCATTAGCTTTAATCAACTTTTCATTCTCATCTGAACATTCAAATAAAAGGTCTGATATATTTAATGCAGTCAATATCGCAGCAACTGATAAGCTTAATTTCGGGTTTTGACGTGTTATTTTATCCATTTCTTTGTCTACAAAATCAGCAATACTAATCATAAACTTCTCTGATTTGTCTCCAACCATTGGATATTCAGCGCCATGGATTTTAACCATTACTTTGTTCATCCTAACCTCCCCGACATTAGTTGTTAATTTGATCTTAAGTTAGCATTCAATTTTTCGCTTAATTCACTTAATATCTTATCATGCACCTTAGCTACATCTTCATCTGTCAGAGTTTTATCCTTACTTCTATAAGTGATTGAATATGCAATTGACTTGTATCCATCTTCTATTTGAGAACCTTTATAAACGTCAAATAACTTGTAGCTCTCTACTAATCCTTGACCATTTTCCTTTATTATATCTTCTATTTGTTTTACAAATATATCTTCTTTAACAATAAGAGCTATATCTCTTGATGTAGATGGATATTTTGGTAATGGTACATAATTCTTTGTTCTATCAGAATTATCAAATACAAAGTCAATATCTATTTCAGCCACATAAACTCTTTGACCTAGATTGTAGTTTTCTATAACATCTGGATGCAATTCACCTAATGTACCTACATATTTATTATTATACACTATTTTAGCACATCTACCAGGGTGGAAGGTAGTATTATTATCTTGAGGTTCAATTTCATAACCTTTAAATCCGACATTTACAAGTATAGTTTCTACAGTTCCTTTTAATGCAAAGAAATCAACATCTTTACCATACATACCTATACACATTCTATTTTCTTCCTTAGGTAACTCTGAGTCTTGTGGTATAAATATATGGCCACACTCAAAAGCATATACTTCTTCTATTTTATGAGATACATTAGTTGATAAAACATCTAACATATTTGGTATTAAAGTAGTTCTCATTACAGAAGTTTCTTCTCCTAATGGGTTAAGTAATTTAACAAAATTTCTCTTCGCATTACCTTCTGGTACTCTTATCTTATCTACTCCCTTAGGGCTTACAAATGAATATGTTAATATTTCGTTTAATCCTACAGCAGTTGAATTATTTTTTAAAGCATCCATGAATTTTTGTTTTGAAGTTTTGATTCCTGCTGTCGTATTCCCTTCTAATTGTACAGAAGGTATGTTTTCAAATCCATAAATTCTAGTTATTTCTTCCCATACATCAGCTTCTTGTTCCATATCTGTTCTAAAGCTTGGTACATCTATTTCTAGTTTATCATCAGCTACTAAATTACATTTAAATTCTAATGATTCTAAAATTCCTACAAACTGCTCCATTGGTACATCTACGCCTAAAAGATGGTTAATTCTTTGAGGATTTACTACCAATTTTTTAGGTTCTGGTTTATTTGGATAAACATCTACAACACCTTTTAAAACTTTTCCTGCTCCTAACATTTCAACAAGTTGTGCAGCTCTATTTGCTGCTATTTCTGCAAGATTAGGGTCTAAATCTTTTTCATTTCTTGAAGATGCTTCTGACCTAATACCAACTTTTTTAGCTGTCATTCTTATATTTTCTGGTTTGAAATTAGCACTTTCAAAAAGTACAGTCTTTGTGTTGTCAGTTATTTCTGAGTTAGCACCACCCATTACACCAGCTAGACCAAGTGATTTTTCTCCATTTGTTATAACTAACATATCTTTATCTAACGTTCTCTCAACATCATCTAATGTTACAAGTTTCTCTCCATCTTTAGCATTTCTTACTACTATTCTTCCAGTCTCTACTTGATTTATATCAAAAGCATGAAGTGGTTGACCAAGTTCTAACATTACGAAGTTTGTTATATCAACTATGTTGCTTATAGGTCTTACTCCTGCTTCTGTAAGTCTTCTTTGCATCCAATATGGAGAAGGTTCTATTTTTACATCTGTAACCATTCTAGCAACATATCTTCTACATAAATCTGGATTATCTATTTCAACTTTGAAGTCTATCTCTTCATCACTTTCTTTTACTTCGATTTCAGGATATTTTACTTTTGTACCTATAGTTGCAGCTGCTTCTCTAGCTATACCCATCATACATTTACAATCAGGTCTGTTTGAAGTTAATTCAAAATCTATTAAAGCATCATTTAATCCCAAAACATCTTTTATATCTTTTCCTAATTCATAAGAATCTTCGTGGTCTAAAATATATATACCACCTCTTTTGTACTCTTCAATGTAATGTTCATCTATACCTAGTTCAGCCGCTGAACACATCATACCATCTGATAATTCACCTCTGAAATCAGTCTGTTTGATTTCAACCCCTCCAGGTAATTTAGAACCATTTACAGCTACTGGAATATAATCTCCTTCTGATATATTTGTAGCTCCTGTAACTATTTGAACAACTTTATCTCCAATATCTACTTTAGTTACAACTAACTTATCAGCATTTGGATGTTGCTTTATTTCTAAAATCTTTCCAACCAATATATTTTCTATTTCTTCACCATAATAATCTATTGTTTCAACTTTAGTTCCTGTCATTGTCATTTTATCAGCGAACTCTTTTACATCCATGTCTATATCAACATAGTCTCTAAGCCATTTTAAAGATACTAACATCTACATACCCTCCTAATTAAAATTGATTTAAGAATCTCATATCATTTTCAAATAATAATCTAATATCATCTATTTCATATTTAAGCATTGCAAGTCTTTCAACCCCAACTCCAAATGCAAATCCGCTATAAACTTCTGGGTCTATTCCACAATTTCTAAGCACATTTGGATGAACCATACCTGAACCTAATATTTCTATCCAACCTTCATATTTACACATTGGGCAACCTTTACCACCACATTTAAAACAAGTAACATCAACTTCTGCACTTGGCTCTGTAAATGGGAAGTTGTGAGGTCTAAACTTAGTTTTGATATCAGAACCAAACAATTTTTCAACGAAGATATCCATAGTTCCTTTGAACTCTGCCATAGTAACATCTTTTCCAACAACAAGCCCTTCTATCTGATGGAACATTGGTGAATGTGTCGCATCTGGCGAATCTGACCTAAAACATCTACCTGGTGCAATTACTTTTATTGGTAACTCTTGACTTCTCATAGTTCTTACTTGAACTGGAGATGTTTGAGTTCTAAGTAATACTCCATCATTGATATAGAATGTGTCACTCATATCTCTTGATGGATGGTCTTTAGGAGCGTTCAAAGCATCAAAGTTATTTTCAACAGTTTCAACTTCTGGACCTTCTGCTATAGAGAATCCCATTCCGATAAATATATCTGTTACTTCATCTATAATTTGAGTTATTGGATGTTTCTTTCCAACCTTTAAAACTTTTCCTGGTTGAGTAACATCTATTACTTCTTCTCTTAATTTTCTTTCTTTTTCAATAGCATTTAGTTCTTCTTTTTTAGAATTTATGATAAGTTCAATATGCTCTCTTACCTCATTGGCAACCTTACCAACCACTGGTCTTTCTTCTGCAGATAATTTACCCATTTCTTTAAGTATGGCAGTTATCTCACCTTTTTTTCCTAAGTACTTAACTCTTAAACTTTCTACACTTTCTATGCTTTGTGCCTCTTTTATTTCAGCCAAAGCTGCTTCACGTAAAGCAAGTAATTTTTCTTGCACACATATCACCCTTTCGTTTTTTTGTATAAAAAAAGCCCCTCAATCCCTGTCTAGGGACGAAAGGCTATAGTTTCGCGGTACCACCCTAGTAGTTTAACAATTTAAAAATCATCAAACCACCTCTAACAAACTTAACGCGTTTTTGACGTCAAAGCCTACTATAAAATTTCAGCTCTGTTACTCCAGAGGGAACTTCTCTTGACCTCTTAGAAAACACTCCCAGCCTAGGTGTTTATCTCTTTACTAAGTTTAATCAAAATACTTTCCTCTTTCATTGCATTTACAATATTATATTGTTTATTTTAGTATTATATCATTTCCATTCAAATTATGTGACTATTTTTAATATACATCTAATACATAATTAATTCAATTATTTTTTAAATATAATATACATCTAATATAGAATTAATTCAATTATTTTTTTTAATATATTGACTATTTTTGATACTCTACTATTTAATTCAAGATTATAACATGACATTATATTTATTACAATACATTAAATTAAGTATTTTTTTATTTCATACATCAGTATAGCAGAGCTTATTGCAGCATTTAACGACTCAGCTTTACCATATATAGGTATCTTAACCAAAATATCAGATTTTGATACAAGTTCTTCATTTATTCCATTTGCTTCGTTTCCTATCACCAAAGCTACTTTTGAGCCATAGTCTATTTTATCATAAAAATTATCTGTATTTAGGTAACTTGAAACTATATTAAAATCCAATGATTTAAGCATGTCCACAGTTTCATCTTGTGAAGCATTGATTATATTCATATCAAAAATAGAACCCATAGTCGACCTAATTACTTTTGGGTTGTATATATCGACACATCCCTTTAGCGCTATTATGGCATCTACTCCAGCAGAATCAGCAGTTCTTATTATAGTACCCATGTTTCCTGGGTCTTGTATTCTATCTAGAATCAATACAAATTTATCTTTTTTATCTATACTTTCTCCTAATTTTCTTTCTTTAAACGAAACCACACCTATTATACCTTGAGTATTTTCTGTATCCACTAATTCTTTAAAGTTTTTATTAGTAGTCTTATATATCTTTGTGTTTTTTTTATCTAAATCGTCTAATAGTTTTACATGTTCCTTCTTATTTTCAAAGTCCTCATTGATAAATACATAATCAAGATTTGCCATACACTCAAGTGCAAGTACTACTATTCTGTAACCTTCTATTATGAACTTTGACTCTTTATTCCTATTTTTTGATTTTAATAGTGCTTTTGTATACTTTAATTTCTCATTATCCTTACTGTTTATATTCGTAATCATTTTATCTAAATGCTAAATTTTTATGTTAGCACAACCTCCTTACTCTTTTTTAACTTAAAATACTCTTTACCTAATCTTACATCTAAATCCTACTTTTGATTAAATAAAAATAGTATCATATAACTATTCATAATTATATGATACTACCTACTTTCATTGCAATTAAATATATATTAAATAATAAATTATCTTCTTCTAATTATCCCCTTATTTCCAGATGTTATCGCTGTTATACTAGTGTTTTGACCGATTATAACTAGGATACTTCCAGCTATAAGTTCTTCATCTGGAGAAGGTGTAACATTTATATTTTTACCTGTTTTTATAGCAAGTACAGTTATCTCATACCTAGCTCTTAATTCAAGCTCTACAAGTGTCTTGCCAACCCAGCTATTTGGAGTTACGATTTCAACAATTGAATACTCTGGGTCAAGTTCAATATGGTCTAATATGTTATCAGAAACTAAATTATGAGCAACTCTTACTCCCATATCTCTTTCTGGGAATACAACTCTATCTGCACCAATTTTATAAAGTACTTTAGCTTGTAGTTCATCCTTTGCCTTACATATTATCAACTCTACACCCATTTCTTTGGCTATAAGAGTCGCCATGATAGATGCCCTTATATCAGAACCTATTGCAACTACTGCTACATCAAAGTTACCTAAACCTAATGACCTTAACGCTTGTTCATCAGTAACATCCACTATAAGTGAATGAGTTACCTTGTCAGATACACTCTGAACTGAATCTTCATTTTTGTCTATTGCCATTACTTGATGTCCTAAAAGATGCATAGTAGACGCAACTGAACTTCCAAATCGCCCACACCCAATGACTATATATTGCTTCATCTCGAAACTTCCTCCCTAATACACAATTTGTTTATATTACTACTTGATGCCTAACACCAATAAATTTTATTACTACTTGCTAACTTAACCAACCATAATTCTACCTTCTGCATATCTAACTGGTTGACTCTTTCTTTTACCTCCAGAAAGTATTGCCATAAATAAAGTAAGAGAACCAACTCTACCCATAAACATAAAGATTATTATTATAATCTTTCCTAGAGCATTTAAGTTTGGAGTTCCAGCTAAACTTGAACCAACTGTAGCAAGTGCTGATGTAACCTCAAACGCTGATTGAACTAGTGTAAAATTAGGCTGAGTTATTGAAATAATCAGGGTTCCAAAAATAACTGCTGATATACTAATTACAAATATACCTAGAGATTTTTTTATAGTTGATGGAGCTAATCTTCTTTCAAAAGCTTCTATATCTGATTTTCCTGATAGAAAACTTCTAACTGTAATTATTAAAACAGCTAATGTTGTTGTTTTTATACCTCCACCAGTTGATGCAGGTGATGCTCCAATAAACATCAAAATTATCATTACAAATACACTACTTTCTTGTAAAGTAGCTAAATCAAGAGTATTAAAACCAGCAGTTCTTGCCGTTACTGATTGAAATATTGCTGATAATACTTTTCCCTTTAAAGGCAAGTCCGCCATAGTAGCTTTTTGATTAAATTCTATAAGAAAAATAAATAATGCACCTACTAAAACAAGTGTCGCAGTTGAAAATAATACAACTTTAGAATGTACATTTAATTTTGAAAATCTTCTTTTTCTTACAATATCAAGCACAACAGGGAATCCTAGACCTCCAAGCACTATAAGTGCACAAACAGTCATTGATACTGTAAAGTTATTTACATAAGAATTTAATGATGTAAATGGTCCACTTACACTCCCCATTAAATCAAATCCGGCATTACAAAACGCTGATATTGCGTGAAATACACTATACCATATTCCTTTAGACAAACCAAATTGTGGAATAAAGACAGTTGATAAAACTAGTGCACCTATTCCCTCTATTGTTATGGTTATTATTAATACAAATCTTGTAAGTTTTACAAGACCCGACAAATCAGATTGGTTTAATGACTCTTGTATTAATAATCTTTCTCTTAGTTGTATTTTTTTTCGTGCCATAAGTGAAAACATTGTAGCTACGGTCATAAATCCAAGACCACCAATTTGTATCAATGTTATTATAACTATCTGTCCAAATAAACTCCAATAAGTTGCTGTATCTACCATAACTAGACCAGTAACACAAACTGCTGAAGTAGCCGTAAACAGAGCATCTAATAAGCCTATACTCTCTCCACTCTGTGACGCTATCGGGAGTGTTAACAACAATGCTCCAATTACAATAATCGCAGCAAATCCAGATACCATTATTTGAGTAGGTCGCATTCCATCTGCGTAGAGAATAAGTCTTCTAACTATTGTTTTCAACTTTCTTTATACCTCCTTAACATAAAATCACTACTGTTAAGACCTTTAATTTGTTTATTTTTAGAGCTTTCCTCTAAATTATTATTCTATTATAGTATAAATATTGTATAAAGACAATGATATGAATTTTTATAATTCTTGTTTGGAATATTTCAAATTTATATATATGTCTTTTAATTTAAATTGCACCAAAAACATCTATATTTTTTACATATAACAGGTCTAAAACTATCATAACTTTTACTATTTTGTACTTAAAATTTATTTATCATTTTACCAGAACAAATTTCATATACTTTCTTTGAAGTTGAATTTTTTATATTATTTATAATCTTATCTATATCTTTATGTTAAATTTTCTTAACATGCATTTTTTATATTTAATATAGTAAAATAATTAATAACTATATCCATGATTGGAGGATTTTTATGGTTAAATCCAAGAAAAAAATATTTGTTTTTCTAATTTTAATTGCAGTTTTTATTATATTTGCTTCATACATAAGAAATTATACTAATGATACAAAAAAAGATTCTGCTAGAGGAACTATTCCCTTTGAAAAAATGGAATATAAGCGTCCTGATATAAAGTCTATTTGCGAAAATATTAACATGTATAGCGATAAACTTTTAACATCTAAAACCGCCAAAGAACAATTAAATTTATTTAATGAAGTTGATAGGATTTATCAAGATTTTTATAGTACACTTACTATAGCAAAAATTAGAAACAATATAGATTCATCAGAAGAATTTTACTCTAAAGAATACAAGTATCTTATGAGTAAATCAGTTGATGTTGACATGTCATACAAAGACTTTCAAGATAGATTTGTAACTTCTAAATACTCTAAAGAATTAGAAAAAGAACTTGGAAAAGATACATTTAATTATCTAAAGAACATTGGGAAACTTAATTCTAAAGAAGTTGAAGGTCTACTTAAAAAAGAGCAAGACCTAGTTGTAAAATATGAAGACTTGTTATCTAAGTCTACAGTACCAGTAGATGATATAGAGATAGACTTTGAAGAAGCCTTATCAAGACCAAACCTTAGCCCTGAAGAATATGTAAAAATTTATTCAGATTACTTAAAAAAATACAACCCTATATTTGGTAATATTTTTTTAGAACTTGTACAGACAAGAACTGAAATAGCAAGTAAGCTAGGATTTAAAAATTATATAGAATATGCTTATATGAACCTAAACAAAGACTATTCTCAAGAAGAAGCTAAAAAATTTAGACAAGATGTAAAGGAGTACATAGTACCATTATATAGAGAGATTTCATCAAAACCTGCTGATTCTTCTATTTATATTAAAGTATATAAGAATCGCTCATTTAGGAAATTTGATAAGGTACTTGAAGATATATCTCCAAAACTAAAAGAGAGCTTCGACTATATGAAAAAATATGACTTGTACGATTATTCTTCTGGAAAGAATAAATCTCCAGGAGGATATACTACTTATATAACTAAGTATAAAGCACCTTTTTTGTTTAATACATGGGACAATTCTTTTTTAGGGGTTACTAGTTTTGCTCATGAGTTTGGTCATTTTTATAATTACTACAACAGCATTAATCTAAATAATAAGATACAGCCAAGTATAGACATATGTGAAGTTCATTCAACATCTTTAGAAATTCTATTTTACAAATATTTTGATGATTTTTTTGGTAAACAATCTGAAGCTATAAAAAAAGAACACTTATCAATTGTTCTAAATACTATTATTGACGCTTGTCTTTATGATGAATTTCAAGAAATTATATACAAAAATCCATATATGAGTTTAAATGATATAAATAAGTTATTTTTTAATTTAGAGGAAGAATATGGAGTATCCAATAATGTACTTAAAGAAAAGAATGCTCCATTTTGGATACTTGTATCTCATAACTTCCAAGTTCCTTTTTATTACTTGAGTTATGGTCTTGCTTCTGACGTATCACTTCAGATATGGGAACTGTCACAAAATGATTACAGAAAAGCAGTTGGTGTATATATGGATTTTTTAAATCAAAACACTGATGCTGGATTTAAGGATGTGGTAGAAAAGGTGAATTTACAATTACCTTTCCAAAATGGGAATTTAGAGGAAATAAGCTCTGCTTTATATGATTATTTTGGCATAGATAATCCACTTGAGCTAAAAAATGCTTCTTAATTTCTAATACTTTGTATTCATTCTTAAGATTTAATATTAGCTTTTAACAGGTAATACTTATTTTTAAGATTTAATATTAGCTTTCAACAAGTAATACTTTTTAATATACAATATTGACTACATTATTAATGTTTAATAAAATATACTGATAAAGACGTCAGAAATTTTAAAAACTCTTATCTTTAGAATTTCTGACGCTTTACCTATTAATATAATATTTTTATTTTTTCATATATATAATTAAAAGGATTATGGAAATCAATAAAAATATACCTGTAAAAATTAAGCTAAAAATACCTTTATAAAGGAGACAAAAACATGTTTAGGATAGGCGATTTTTCAAAGCTAAGTAAAATTAGCATTCGTATGCTACGTCATTATGACGAAATTGGACTTTTAACTCCTTCTCATACGAATAAAACGAATGGATATAGATACTATAGTGCAGACCAACTTTCTACTACAAATAGAATCCATGCACTAAAAGATATGGGCTTTAGCTTGTATTCTATAAAAGAAATTTTGACAGAATACAACGATAAAGAAAGTCTTATAAAATATCTAAATATCCATCATTCTCAAGTAAAAGAACAATTAGAAGATACACAGAAAAAACTACTGAAAATAGAAACTACTATTAAAAGAATTGGAGGAAATGATACTATGAAAAACTATGATGTAACTGTAAAGAATTTTGCACCAAAATATATGATGACACTTAGAAGGGTTATACCAACTTATCAAGATGAAGGAATGTTATGGCAGCAAGCATTTTCAGAGACAAAAGACCAGAATGTCCAAATTGAATCTCCAAATCATTCTAAAGCAGTCTTTTATGATACTGGATATAAAGAAGATTATGTAGATGTTGAAGTACAAGTTGCTGTATCTGGAAAGTATAAAGATACTGAACATGTTAAATTTAAGACTGTACCAAGTGTAACTGCTGCAACTGCAATTGTTAATGGAAATTTCAATCAAGTTGCAGATGCTTGTGAAGCTATTGGTACTTGGATATCAGACAATAATTATGAGGTGGATGCTCCTATGTTTAATATTTATCATATAAGTCCTGGTAACGACAATAATCCTGATAATTGGGTAACAGAGGTATGCTTCCCAGTTAAAAAGAAGTAACTTTATCTTATATATTAATTGGATAGTATCTTAATTTGTCAGATAAATTCACTATAAGATTATGTACAAATACTTATAATTTAATTAAAATAATATCTTAATTTTCCAGATAAATTGCTTATAATATTATATATAAGTACCTATAATTTAATTAAGATATTATCTTAATTTGTCAGATAAATTTATTATAAGATTATATACAATCCTTATACTTTAGTTAAACATATTTGAATTACTGATATAAATTAGTTTTTGTAATAAAACAATAAAAGAGTAAAGTACAAATAATTTCTTTGTACTCTACTCTTTTTAACTGTTTTGGACAATGGTACAATGATAATCATAAAAAATTATATCTTCCATTCTATAGAAATATGCTCGTTAGTAGTATGTATACTGGTAATAAGTGTATTACATCAAAATTACATGAACCTTGTATGAGAATCATATCTTATGACAAGAAAAGCGTCTTATCAATATTGGATAAGCCACTTAGACTTTAAACAAAGTAAATTTTATATAAGATATTGAATATATAATATAAAAATTCTCTACTATTCTTTCATATTTACATGTGATATAATTTATTAACTCAAAATTTTGTTAAGCAATTGTAATTGTAGAATATTTATATAATCTAACACTTTAATAAGGTGGTGTAATAACTTTGAAATTAAAAATTATTGGTAGTGGCGGTATGTCAATTATTCCAAGTTCATTTTGTAAATGCAAAATATGTGAAGAAGCTAGGCAAAAAGGCAGAAGATATGAACGATTAGGACCAAGTCTATATATTGATGATATAAAAATGTTGATAGACACGCCTGAAGATATTGCAGTAGCCTGCAACAGACAAAAAATATCGGAAGTAAAACATCTTTCAATTTCTCACCATGACCCAGACCATGTTAAAGGTATTAGAATTGTCGAAAAAATCGGCTGTGACTTTATCACAGGCGAAAATATGCCCATTGGTTTTTATGCGCTTCCTGAAGTAATTGAAGATATAAACCGAACGAATCTAGATTGTCTTAAATATTATGGCGATGTTTTGAATTGTATTTCTGTTAATGAAACTTCACATATAAAGATAAATAATTTTGATATTGATTTGATTAACAACAATCCAGACAGGAATATAACCTTCTATGTTATCAAAGAAAATGGAAAAAAAGTCATATACGCCTGCTGTAATCCCAAGCCGTTTACTCATAATGATATGTACTTTGACGCAGATATTTTAATAATAAGTTTAGTTTCTGATGATGGCATATTAAATGGTGGTACAGAACTTAAAGACACACCATTTAAAGATGAAATATTTACTTTAGATGAGATTATTGAAATTAAAAACTATTATAGAATTAAAAAGATTATAGTTACACATATTGACGAAATGTGGGGGAAATCATATGGTTATTACAGTGAATTAGAGAAGAAACTTGATAATATTTACTTTGCATATGACGGTATGGAAATTATAGTATAAAGCATAAAATAATAATTATAATACAAAATCAGTAAATTTCAATTTAATAGTGTAGTCAAAAGAAGTGACTTCAAACTATCACTGCTTTTACCTGTATAAAAATTCAGCCATACATAAATTAAAATCAAAATATAGTTTATCTACATTCTAAACGGCTTATCAACATTAGATAAGCCGCTTTGTCATGGCTTTGTTTGTTCGTGGAAAAGTCTAGCATAGTTTATCACAATCGTGATTGAAACTGTAGCCCATACTCCGTTTGGATTTGATAAACTCTGGCAGGTCAGGAGCTATTTTCAATTTTTCGCAAAGCCGACTAATTTGTGCAGATATTATTTCACTTGTGTTTTAAACAGCAGTATTTTATCTTGTCTACCATTGTGCAAAACGTATAACCTAAATAGAACATCATCTAAAACCCTTATTCCTTAATATGCTGTTGCTTTAACCATACCTTCATCATTATCTTTTGAGGCAATAGTTTTGCTAATAAATGACTGGCTTTTGTATTGATACCATACACAGAAATATCTTTATTTTTCTTTGTATCCTTCAATGCTTTTTTAGCGACAACATCTGGAGTTACTATGCCTGAGAAATTTTTTGTCCCTTTTTTAGCGACAACTATACCTCTCTTAAATAGGTTTGTACTCATCCACCCTGGGCATACAACAATTGCATTTATTCCTTTACTTTTAAGTTCAACATTTAATGCTCTTGTATAATTTCTTACAAATGCTTTAGTTGAACTATAAATATTTTGATATGGCAATGGCTGGAATGATGCTTGTGAAGAAATATTTATGATATGACTTTCCTTTTTCATATATGGAATACATATAAGTCCCAATGCTACAACAGCACTAATATTTAAATCAATCATATTAATAGATTCATCTATACTCAAATCATTGTATGAACAGAACTTTGCAAAACCTGCATTATTTATAAGGTACTTTATACATATATTTTCTTTATTTAAAAGGTTATCAATTTCTTTTACTTCTTCTAATTTTGATAAGTCTTTTGAAAAAACTTTTACTTTACTCCCAAATTCATCTACTAATTGATTTAATCGTGCCTTGTTTCTTGCGATTGCCCATATCTCTGTTATTTCCTCCTCATTTATTAATAACTTTAGAAACTCCTTACCAAAACCACTATTAGCACCAGTTATAATTGCAATCTTCTTATAACTCATAATTTTTCTCCTTTAAAGTAAGTTTATACATTCAAACTTGTAAACTTATTTTTTACAAATAAAACGCCCTCTATTCAGGCGTTATATTCATATCATTTTCAATAAATGATAAAGGGACTTTTAATTACTTTACTAATTTATACAAAAATACACTATAAAAATTATAATCTATACTCTTATTCTAACTCAAATGACCCTGTATAAAGACTATGATAAACTCCTTTTTTATTTATTAACTCATCATGATTACCTCGCTCTATTATTCGTCCATGTTCAAGAACTATAATTGCATCTGAATTTCTAACAGTGGACAATCTATGTGCTATTACAAAAACAGTCCTACCCTTCATAAGATTGTCCATACCTTTCTGTACCAACGTTTCTGTACGTGTATCAATAGAAGATGTAGCTTCATCAAGAATCATCACTGGTGGATTTGCAACTGCTGCACGAGCAATCGAGATTAATTGTCGTTGACCTTGTGAAAGACTTGCACCATTTTGTGTTAATATAGTCTGATATCCATTTGGCAGTCTGGTAATAAAATCATGTGCATTTGATAGTTTAGCAGCCTCAATACACTCTTCATCTGTAGCGTCCATCTTACCATATCTTATATTATCCATAATTGTTCCTGTAAATAAGTTGACATCTTGTAAGACAATGCCCAGTGAACGGCGTAAATCTGTCTTTTTAATTTTATTGATGTTGATATCATCATATCGAATTTTCCCATCTGCTAAATCATAAAAACGGTTAATCAAGTTTGTAATAGTAGTTTTTCCAGCCCCAGTTACACCAACAAATGCTATTTTTTCTCCTGCTTTTGCTTCCAAAACTATATTGTGTAATACTAATTTCTTTTCTGTATATCCAAAATCAACATCAAAGAACTGAATATCCCCTTTTAATGGAGTATATGTTATTGTACCATCATGATGAGGATATTTCCATGCCCATATTCCTGTATTATCAGTTGTTTCAATTAATTTACCATTATTGAATCTAACATGTACTAGTGTGACATATCCATTATCTTTTTCAGGTTCTTCATCAATTAATTCAAATATACGTTCTGCTCCTGCCAACGCCATAGACATCATACTAATTTGCTGTGCAATCTGTGAAACAGGCATACAAAATGTTTTTGACAAGTTCAAGAAAGCTACAATCATTCCAACCGTAATAGAACCTACACTATGTAATGCCATAAGTCCTCCAAAAAGAGCAATTAACACATATTGGAGATTTCCAAGTTGCATAACGGTTGGCATAAGTATATTACCATATTTATTTGCTTGTGTAGAATCTAAACATAAATTATTATTCTTTTTATCAAACTGTTGTTTTGCCTCTTCTTCATGGCAGAACACTTTAATAACTTTTTGACCATTTATCATTTCTTCAATATAACCTGTGATATTGCCTAGTGTTTTTTGTTGTTTTATGAAATATTTTGCACTTATACCACCAATCTTTTTGGTAGCTATACTCATAATGACTGTAACTATTAAAACTAAGAGTGTCAAGGGTACATTACTTATAAACATAGAAATCAATATAACAACTACTGTAATAATAGCTGAAATAAATTGTGGCAATGCCTGTGAAATAAACTGACGCAATGTGTCTGTATCATTTGTGTAATGACTCATAATATCTCCATGTGTATGAGTATCAAAATAACGAATAGGAAGTTTTTGCATATGTATAAACATGTCATCTCTAATCTCTTTCAAAGTTCCTTGAGAAATCTTTACCATAATTTTATTATAGAGAAACGTTGCGACAACCCCTAAGATATAAATACATGCCATTAGAAGAATTGTATATAGTAATCCACTAAATGATGGATTATCTTCAAGCAAAAGTGGAGTGATATAGTCATCAATCAATATTTGCAAAAACAAAGAACTTATAACAATAGTACAAGAACTAAAAAGAATACATATAACAACTGTACCAAATAAAACCTTATGTCTCCCTACAATATAAGATAACAGTCGTTTCCATACACTAAGTACTTTTGTTTCCATTACTTATCATCTCCCTTCGTTTGTGAATCATAGATTTCTTTATAGATTACATTTGTTTTTAGTAACTCCTCATGTGTACCATACCCATTGATTTTACCACTATCCATAACGATAATATAATCAGCATCTTCCACTGAGGAAATACGTTGTGCAATAATAATTTTTGTAGTTTCTGGTATTTCCTCGCTGAATGACTTTCTAATCATTGAATCTGTTTTTGTATCCACTGCACTTGTAGAATCATCAAGTATTAAAATCTTTGGTTTTTTTAACAAAGCTCTTGCAATACATAGTCTTTGCTTTTGACCACCAGAAACATTTGTCCCTCCCTGTTCAATATATGTGTCGTATTTATCTGAAAATGTCTCAATAAAAGGTTTTGCCTGTGCCAATTTACAAGCATGTATCATTTCTTCTTCACTAGCAGATTTATTTCCCCAAAGAAGATTATCTTTAATTGTCCCAGAAAACAACTCATTTTTTTGAAGAACCATACCTACCTCATTACGAAGTGTAAATAAATCATAATCTTTTACATTTATACCTCCTATTGTAATTTTTCCCTCTGTAACATCATAAAGACGTGGTATTAACTGTACCAGTGAACTTTTCCCACTTCCAGTTCCGCCAATAATACCTAATGTTGAACCAGCTTCTATATGAAATGAAATATTTTTTAGACATTCTTTTTCTTTATCATCCACATAACTGAAACATACATTATCAAAACTTATTTCTCCATTTTCCATATGATATACAGGAGTATCACCATTTCTTAATGAACTTTCTTCATCCAGTATTTCTATAATCCGTTCAGAAGAAGCTCTTGCCATATTAATCATGACCATAACCATAGATAACATCATAAGACAATTAAGAATATTCATGGCATATGCAATTAAGCTAGAAAGTTCTCCTGTAGTCATTGTAATTGCATTACTTGAAACTATCATCTTTGAACCAAACCAACAAAGTAACAGTGTACAACAATATATAGAAAACTGCATTAATGGCATATTATATGCAACAATTCCTTCAGCTTTTCCAAATGTCTTGTATATTTTTTCTGAAACACGCCCAAATTTTTTAATTTCAAATTTTTCTCTTACAAAGGATTTAACTACTCGTATACCTGTAAGATTTTCCTGCACAACTCCATTTAAGTCATCATAAATATTGAATACTCTTTCAAAATATGGATGTGAACAGTTTACAATTAAATATAGACCAATCCCAAGAATCGGAATTGCAATTAAAAATATAAAGGATAAGTTCACATTAACCATAAATGCAGCAATCAATGAAAATACAAGCATAAGTGGAGCACGTACAGCCACACGAATAATCATCATGTAAGCATTTTGAACATTTGTAACATCTGTAGTTAATCTCGTCACCATACTGGAAGTTGAAAACTTATCAATATTAGCAAAAGAATAACTCTGTATTTTATAATACATATCCTTTCTTAAATTTTGTGCAAATCCAGCAGAAGCAGTAGCACAAAAACTTCCAGAAAGGATTCCAAAACATAACCCTAAAAGCACACAAACAATCAAAATCGTACCAAATTGTATTATAGTTTGTGTATTGTTCCCCCCAATTCCCTCATCAATCATTTCCACCATAATCATGGGAATCAAAATTTCCATTAAAACTTCCAACACAACAAATACTGACGTTAGTATGGAGGCATTTTTATACTCTCTAATAGAACAAGCTAATTTTTTTATCATACTCTATCTCCTTTTCTAATTAATTTTTAAGATGTTGACTTATTCTAAGTTTTATCAGACAATTTCAATTATCTATAATTCTATGACTCAATTTTCATTTATTCTGTATAGAAATGGATATACTTAGATGCCTAATATTTAGAATTTTATCACGAACGGTTTTGAATGAGAATTTCAAAAAACGCAATAACATTAGATAAAATCTAATGTTATCTTGAAATCATATCATATTGCAATTATACTTTTAATTAGAAAGGAAGGTGCTCTATGAATACTCAACAATTAGAATGTTTCGTCTGTGTTGCTGACAAGTTAAATTTCACAAAAGCAGCTGAAGAACTTTTTTTATCTACCCCTACAGTTACTCATCATATCAAAAATCTAGAGGAAGAATTAGGTGTGAAATTATTTATACGAACTTCAAAAATGGTACGATTGACAGAAATGGGAAACATGTTTTACAGTGATGCCAAGGACATACTCAACAAAATAGAAGTATCACAGAAAAAAATAGCAAAAGCTACTTCTAAAAATACTTCTTTTTTACGTATTGGATGTTCTAGTTATGCTGAACTCAATAAATTACAAAGTATATTGTCAGACTTACGAATTGCCTTTCCACAAGTATACCCTTTAATCTTTGTCGAGGATTATTTTAAGCTTAAAAATTTGTTTAACAATAAACATTTAGATATTATACTTTCAACAAGAGAAATGATTAGGGATATGAAGGAGTGCTCTTTTAAGAAATTAAAGAATACTAGAAATTATGCTATTATGTCTCCACAATCTACCCTTGCTGAAAAAGATAGTTTAACTTTTGATGATTTAAAGACAAACTGTCTAATTATATTGAATCCTAAATTTATACCATTTCAACATGGGAATATATTACAAGAAAAAATAACATTACATTCCCAAAGCCATTTTAATATTGTATGTGAAAATGGCCAAGCAAGTATCCTACTTGCAAATTGTGGATATGGTATAGCAATATTACCTGAACACTGTATACCAACAGAAAGTGATGGATTTATTATTCGTCCAATTATTGAACATGCTATCATTGAATATGGTATCGCATATCAAAAAAATGTAAAAGAAAAATATATTCGTTTTTTTATAGATAATTTTGCTTGTTTATAAATAAAAATAAGAAAGAAGAACCTTAAATATAAAGGTTCTCCTATCTTATTTTAATATACAATTCTTTAGTTTTTTAACTATATCTAAGCTTATTTTTAATATAAACATATTCTCACCAATAAATTTGATATTACTATGTACCTAATTATATAATTATGATATAAATTTACTAAATTTTTATTGCTTACTTTATTTTATTGCTTTATTTTTATTATTTTATTTTAATTTATTGCTTTATTTTTATTATTTCACTTTATTTCTATTACTTATTTTAATGTATTGCTTTATCTTTATTAGCTTATTTCATTTTTATTGCTTTACTATATTTGTTAATGATGTTCCATTTACCATTTTCCTTTCTTAATTCAAGGCTTATTTTTGAATAATAATCCTCTCCAGATTGTGTTACTATAACCTCATCTCCAGACTTATTTTTGTAAATATGTTCTTCTACCTTATTTTTCGTATGACCTACGACAATAGCATCTATTCCCTCTACTGACATTGCAAGTTTTTTTACTTCACTGCTTGGATTTTTTAGAGTGACATTGTTATCTGAATGTACAACTATAACGATTACATCAGGATTTTCCTTTTGCATAACTTTTACCCACTCTTTTGCATCTTGTACTAGGTTGTTGGTATATAATTTTTCTGCATCTTTAGAAGTTTTCAAAGTCTTAGAACCTTTGCTTAAACTTAAGCCACTTAAGTCTTTTTCATCCTTATCATTATCTTTATCAGTAGTAGTAAGACCTAATACCCCAACCTTTATATTTCCTTCCCTAGTTTCTACATTATGAATTATATACGGTTTTACATAATTTTCTCCAGATTCATCATATATATTAGCCGATAAAACGGGTATCTTCATTTCCTCAAAGTTTTCTATAATATAATCCAATGTAGATTTTTTTTCTTCAAAATTATCTTTATCGAATGTAAATTCATGACTACCAAGTACTACAGCATCATAACCAAGATATACAATTGGCCATTCGTTTATTTTTTTATGTATACCTTTATTTTCATTGTACTGCCACTCTTTAGCCCATTTAGTCATTTCTTTTGTATTAGTATTTAGAAAATCTCCAGTATCTATAAATATAGGTTGAACAGCCCTATCTCTTTCACTAAACAAATTAACTGCCATTTCATCTGAACATTTTGGATTTAGACCAGATGTTGTGATTATATTTACTTCTTTTCCAAACACTTTTAATTCACTATATTTATCTTTTATAAACCACTTATCATTCTTCTTATCTAACTTGAAATTAATCTTTGATATACTATTACCATGAGCTCCAGGCTGTGTTACTATTACTTCTTCGCCAGAACTATTTTTATATGTGTGTTGCTCTATTTTTTTATGCGTATGACCTGCTACAATAACATCTATTCCCTCTACAGTTGTTGCTAGTTCTTTTATTCTATTTCCTGGATTTTTAGGTTTTTTTGGTTCTTCACCTGAATGTACAATAGCAATTATTATATCTGGATTTTCTTTTTTCATAACCTTTACCCACTTATTCGCATCTTCTACTAAATCATTTGCATATAATTTCCCTTTATATTGAGGTTGCTCCCCAAGTTCTCTAGCTTTTTTATCTTGCTCGAAATTTTTAAATCTTGAACGTTCTCCTACTTCTTTTATAGTCAGACCAAGTATTCCAACCTTTACATCTCCCTTATCAGTCTTTACATTTTTCATTACATACGGCTTTACATAGTTTTCTCCAGATTGTTCATATACATTTGCTGACACTAATGGTATGTTATTATTTTTAAAATCAGAAACCAATTTATCAAGGCTTTGCTTGTCATTAGAAACAAATTCATGATTTCCAAATGTAACTGCATCATATTTCAACTTTGCCATTTCTTTAGCTATGGGAACCTCACCTTCACGTGGTTCAGCTATTTTTTTGTACTCCGGTATACCATCTTTAAACCTCACTAATTTTTGTCCAGTAAACCACTTGTTCATTTCACTACTTTGCATATCAAAAAAATCACCTGCATCTACCATAAGCAGATTCTCATCATATTTTCTTTCTTTATCCACATAAGAGACCAAATTATCTGGAATAATTGAATGTAAATCACTTGTAGCGAGTACATTGATTTCTGTATCTTTAGTACTTTGACATCCTACGAGTAATACTATTAAAAATATTATTAGTGCTACTATAATAAATTTTATTTTCATAAAAGCCTCCCCCTTAGATTTTTGGATGATAATAAAATTTAATATCATGCTTTATCTTTATTATAATAAGTTTGTACTATTTATTATACTAAAAGAACTATACGTAAATTCCTTTTTAATCAAATCTACATATAGTTCTCAATATTTTTTATTAGTCAAACAAGACTTACTCTAGTGCACTTAAATTATCAATTAAAACTTTCCCTAGTATACTCACAATATATTTACTACAATGTTTGAAATTTTCTCTTAATACTCTTGAACTAAAACCTTTTACTACTTTATGGATTCCAAATTGTGGGTCACATGATATTACTAAATGAACATGGTATTTGTCTATTTCCATTTCTATTATTTCTGCTTCAAGTTCATCTGCTTTATATGTTATTATCTCCTTTAACATCTTTTCTACTTCGCCAACTAAAACAGGTTTATGATACTTAGGACAAAATATTATATGATATTTACAATCATATGTTATATTTCCGTTAGATTTATACATAAAACCTAACACCTCCTACACATAATCTATCATTCGTAGTGTTAGGTTGCAAGTATTATTCTGACTTTTATTTATATTAAGACCTTGCCTTTCATCCCCATATCTAAAGAAGGGGGCTTTTCTGCAATTTTATTGTAATTAACCTCATAAGTTTCAGCCCCTTTACTTTAAATATATCATATATATACAATTTTTCCTTAAATATATCATATCACTTTATATGTCAGCTTGATATACATTTTATTGTATACACTAAAATAAAATACTATAAATAAAAATAACAGCTCAACATAAAAATCAAACTGTTATTTTTATCTTCTATTTGCCTTCATATTCTTTAGGTGGCGTAATTATTAGTCCTATAGAATGCATTCTTCTACCTTTTTCCTGTGAATTATTTTTCAGAGGTTCTAGTATACTAGCAATCTTTTTGCTTGCTTCAACTATCTCATCAATACTAGCATATACTGGACAGACAGAAAATCCTAAACCATCTTTTATAATATCCTTTTCCTTCCTTTCAGCATACTCATAAAATTCTCTTAAAAATCCCATCATATATTGAGTAAACAGTTGGGCATATTCTTCTCCAGAATTTTCATCTATAATTTTGTTCACATCATTAGCTATATCTAGTTTCATAGCATATACTTTTTCAACAGTTCCCCTTATTTTATTTTCTTCAACCACTTTTATAATGTCATCTTCCAGCATTTTATTAAGATAACGATAAAGTGTGGCTTTTGATATATCTTGAAATTTTTCTCCTAATTGTTTAGCTGTAGTTCGACTATTTGAAAAAATTTCAAGTATTAACTTGCATTTAATTGGGTTTACAAAACAATCCATCAGTTTATCATTCATATTATATTCCCCCTGTATACGTTCTTAATAAGATAATATTATCATGTTGATAATATTAATTCAAGATTGATTGGAAATTTTATACATATATCAATGTCGCTTTTACGATAACTTTTTATAATTCTCATAAATAATTGTAATATTTTTTATAATAAATCTAAGTAAAGTCTATTGTATTGTTTATTTTATTTAGCATTATAAAATTGATTGTACTTGACACTAATAATTCTTTTTCAAAAAATAAAAAAGCCCTTGAATTATTTACATAACTCAAAGACTTTACATATCATGATTCAATACTAAGCTAATTTTGCTTTAGCAACTTCTGCTAATTTTGCAAATCCTTCTGGGTCTTGTATAGCCATTTCAGATAACATCTTTCTGTTAACTTCAATACCAGATAATTTTAATCCATTCATTAATCTTGAATAAGATATTCCATTCATTCTAGCAGCTGCATTTATTCTTTGTATCCAAAGTTTTCTGAAGTCTCTCTTCTTTAACTTTCTTCCTATATAAGCATTTTTTAATGCCTTCATTACGAATGTATTTGCTGGTCTATATAATTTGCTTCTAGATCCTCTGAATCCTTTTGCAAGTTTTAATATTTTCTTATGCTTTTTACGAGCGTTCATAGCTTTTTTAACTCTTGCCATCGTTATGACCTCCTTTTATATCCCTCTTCTATAGTTATTATTTATAATCTGTATCCTAGTATGGTAATAATTGTGCTATTCTCTTAGCATCTCCATCACTTACTAAAGTTGATTTTCTTAAGTTCATTTTAGTTTTTGCAGATTTTTTAGTTAATATATGTTTTTTATAAGCTTTAGCTCTCTTTAACTTTCCAGTTCCTGTTTTCTTTAATCTCTTTGCTGCACCTCTATGAGTTTTCATTTTAGGCATGACAAATTCCTCCTCTCAGTTAATCATCTATTTTTTTGGATCTATAATTACAACCATATTATTCCCCTCAAATGTAGGGGCTTTTGTTGGTTCTCCAAACTCTTTTATTATATCTAAAAACTTAAGCATAACTTCTTTACCTATGTCTTTATGTCCTAATTCTCTTCCTCTAAATCTAAGTTCAACTTTGACTTTATCCCCTTTTGTAAGGAACTTTATAGCATTATTAGCTTTCGTATTTAAATCATTTTGTTCAATACCTGGTCTAAGTCTTACTTCCTTTACAACTATAGTTTTTTGTTTTTTCTTAGCTTCTTTCTCTTTTCTCGCTTGCTCATATCTAAACTTTCCATAATCCATTATCTTACATACTGGTGGATTTGCATTTGGCGAGATTTGAACTAAATCTAAGTTTTTGCTATTAGCCATTGCTTGAGCTTCTTTAGTAGGCATTACTCCAAGTTGTTCACCTGTTGGTGAAAGGACTCTTATTTCCTTATCTTTTATTTGTTCATTGATTGCTAATTCTTTGCTAATTGTAGGACACCTCCAAATTTTTTATAAAATAAAAAGCGGATGACATAATCATCCGCAATATAAGTTACCAAATTTAAACAAGTTTAAATTAATATTAAACTTTAACTTATATTTACCTTACTAACCCTTGGCGTAAGGTGAGAAGCGGACTTCTTCTTTGTTTTATTCTTACCTTATTTACTATATCACTTAATCAAATTATTTGCAACTATTTTTTTTAGTTTAGGAAAAATTTAATTACTTTCTCCTACTACTAATTATATGTCTGTACTACTCATTTTGATATTAATTTTTTACTTATATTAAAAAAATACTACCCCCAAATCAAAATTCTTTTAAAACTATAACTAAAAACACCTACTTAGTCAATTTTATACATAATACTATGATTCACACCCATCAATATATACAATATAACATTTTTTATCATTTTCATTTTATTTAGATTTATCACATTTTATTCAATATTATCTATATTTATCACTTTATTCATCAATTTTTATTCAATATATAAAATCAATCTCTATATACATAAATTCACTTTTTCATACATTTAACAAATTTATTTTTATTTAGATAAGATGTATATTTTTTCCACGAAAAATAAATAATAAAAAATAGTAAATATGGAAAATATAAAATTGATTAACAATAATTAATTACCTGAGGTGTGAATATGAAAATGCTAAACAACTTTTTTAAGAAAATCAACAATCCAGCTCCTGTCTTTGCACAAACAAAAATGGAAAGAGATAATCAAACAGATGATTCACTTTCTACAAAACCAAAGACTACATTTAGAGACGTTGCTGGATTAGACGAAGTAAAAGAAGAACTATTTGAAATAGTCGATTTTATGAAGTCACCACAAAAATATCAAAAAATGGGTGCAAAGATACCTAAAGGAGTATTATTTTATGGTCCTCCAGGAACAGGAAAAACTTTACTTGCATCTGCTGTAGCTGGTGAAACAAACTCATCATTTTTCAATGTTACAGGTTCAGAATTCGTTGAAAAATATGTAGGTGTAGGAGCAAAAAGAGTTAGAACTCTATTTGAAAAAGCTAGAAAAGAAGCTCCAAGTATAATATTTATAGACGAAATAGATGCTGTAGGAGCAAAAAGACATCTTGAAAGTAACAACGAAAAAGACCAAACTCTAAACCAACTTTTAGTTGAAATGGATGGATTTAATAAAGATTCCAATGTATTAATAATAGGTGCTACCAATAGACTTGACTTATTAGATGAAGCTTTACTTAGACCAGGAAGATTTGACAGACACATTCATATAGGTGCACCAAATTATCACACTAGATTTGAAATTCTAAAGGTACATACAGATGACAAACCTATAGACAAATCTGTAAATCTAGAACTTTTAGCTAAAAAAACTCATGGTTTCAATGGAGCCCATCTTTCAAATATAGCAAATGAAGCAGCTATATTTGCAGTTAGAGATGACAGTGAATGTATTACATCAGAACACTTTGACAAAGCACTTGAAAGAGTTATTGCAGGGCTAGAATCTAAAAACTCTGCATTGGTTGAAAAAGAGAAAAAAATAGTAGCATATCATGAAGCTGGACATGCTCTTGTAAGTGATATAGTAGGAATTTGTCCTATACAAAAAATATCTATAGTTCCTAGGGGACAAGCATTAGGTTATGTTCTTCAACTCCCTGATGAAGATAGATATATATATACTAAGGACGAGTTGATTGGAAAGATAAAAATATTACTTGCTGGAAAGGCGTCAGAAGAATTAATATTTAACCACAAATCTACTGGTGCAAAAGATGACTTAAAGAAAGTTACTGAAATAGCTAACCAAATGGTTTGTGAGTATGGTATGAGTAACTTAGGATTTATGACTATTGATGGAAATGATAAGACTTTCTTATGTGATAAAGTTCAAAAGGAAGCAAATCGTATAGTTGAAATTTGTTATAAAGAGACTTTAGAGATGTTAAAGGATAATCTTGAAGATTTACATTCTGTTTCTAAATTCCTATTTGAAAAAGAGACTATGACTCATGAAGAGTTAAAGGATTTGATAGGAAAAGAAGCTGTAAACTAGTTTAATTTTAAAAGATGAGTCTTATCAAATTTAAGACTCATCTTTTAATTCTATCTATTAATATAATATTATAACTACATAAAACATTAAAATTAAAATTTGCAAACATCCAATGTTAATCAGTAGTAATTATAAAAATAAGATTCTTTCACTTATAGAATTTCCTTTATAAAAACCATTCTTAACATATCCTTAAATATCAATCACTTAAACCGTAGAACCTCTTTCAATCAATTCTGGTTTTAACATTTCAACTACTGACTCTGGATTTTCTTCATTTAATAAAGATTTAAGTATATTAATTGTTTTTTCAATCAGCAAATCTAGTGGCTGTCTAATCGTTGTTAAATTATAACTTTTCCATGAAGCCATTTGAATATCATCATATCCTATCACTGATAAATCTTCTGGTATCCTCAACTTATACTCAAATCTTGCAGCATCCATTACACCAATAGCTATCAAGTCACTTGTGCAAAAAATTGCTGTTGGAGGACTTGATAATGCTAACATTCTCTTACCTGCTTCATATCCAGAATCATAATCATAGTTTGCAGATTCTTCTTTAAGATTATGAATCCCACTTTGTCTTAATTTAGAATAAAATCCAATTTTCTTTTCCATTTCTTCACTTGTTTCTCTTGTAAATTGGATATATCCTATATTCTTGTGACCTTTCTTAAGCAGATATTCAGCAGCCATGCCCCCACCTTCAATTGGGTCTACATATACTGTACTTATTTTTATACCAGGTATAAAACGATTAAAAAGAATCACAGGAATATTATTTTCTTCACAGGTCTCAGCCATCACCTTATTCATGGCTGAAGCTGTAATAATCACAGCTTCTACTTGAAACTGGATTACTTTTGAAATTATACTATCTATGCTTTCTTGTCTAGGAACTTTAAAAACAAGACACTGTTTACCTATCTCTTGAATTTTTTCTACAAATAAATTGATGATTCTGTTATAAAATGGACCTAGACTATCACCAACTATCAATCCTATAACATTAGTTTTTCCACTAATCATTCCCCGTGCAACTAAATTGGGAACATATCCGATTTCATTTGCTACACGAAAAATTTTTTCTCTTACCTCAGGTTTTACACCCTTTCCATTTGCACTACCAAATGCTCTTGAAACAGATGATTGGGATACTCCTGCCAATCTTGCAACATCTTTTGAGGTAGCTGATTTATTATAATGAACTTTCTTTTGATTCATTTAGTATTTCTCCTTAAACATCTAGTATTTCTCCTTAAACATCTAGTATTTCTTCTTAAAATTGTATCAAAAATAATATAATATATTGGATAATAAAAAAAGCTAATACAATTAATTCTTGTTTACCTAAAGAAAACGGCAATATAGATACTCCATCTACTCTATCTATTCCTTGAGAAATAAGGTGATTTCTCATACCAAATACAGTGTATTTTTTAATATCATCTACATTATGATTGTTCTTTAAAATAACACTAAAAATATATCCAAATATCAATGTTATTGTAGCACCTATTGCTGGATTCCACAACCAACTCACATTATATTTATTAGAAATAAAAAATCCTAAAGCTAATCCTACAATAAAACCAATAGATACCCCTTTGTCATTAGCTTTGTATGTAAACATAGCTAGTATAAATACACCTGTAGCTGGTCCAGCAAAGTATGAAATATAGTTACCAACAAGGTCAAGAATTGATTTGATACTTCCTCCAAATCCCATAATAATAAAACCTGTCATAACAACCCCTATAACTACAGTTATAATCATTGTAACTTTTAATGAGGATTCTTCGTTATCTTTTTTGAAATAAAACTCATAAATGTCTTTCGTAAAAACAGTTGTCATACTGTTTAATATAGAGTCAATACTAGACATCGCTGCTGCAAACACACCTGCAATAATAATTCCAATTGCTCCTACTGGAAGTTCATTTAAAATAAAAGTAATCATTATTTCATTTGAAGTTTCAAATGTTCGACCTTCATAAAAAACAAATAAAATTACTCCTACTAATAACATAAAGTAGTAAACTAAATTCATAACAAATGCACTAACTACAAAAGAATTTTTTGCACATTTTAAAGATTTAGACGTTAAGACTCTTTGTACCTGAGATTGGTCAAAGCAGAAGTATCTTATCCACATTACAGTTCCACCAATTAAAGTAGCCCAAAAAGCATTTGTAACTGAAACATCCCTACTGAAATCAAATGTATTTAATTTTCCACTCTGTTGTGCAATTTGTAATGTATCAAAGAAACTTAGATTCATTCCTTTTAAGGCTACAATAATCACTATAAATACAGCACTTATTACTACTATCATTTGAATACTATCAGTCCATATAACTGCTTTAATCCCACCTAATAGAGTATATATAATTGATACAAGGACAACGATTGGAACTAAAGCATAAAGTGACCATCCAGTAATCATTTGAATAATAAGCACTGGAATATATACCATAGAACTAGCTTGAATCAATGAATTAATAAAAAATTGAATAATAGTTAATCCCCTTGAATAATTTCCTAAACGAAGTCCCATATATTCATATACAGATGTTATTTTTAATCTATAAATAACTGGGGTGGTAATGCTCAGTGCAAAAAATATTGCTAAAGGAACTGCAATATTAACCATTACTGGATACATTCCATCTACATATGCCCATCCAGGACCTCCTATAAAGCCATTTGCACTAATCATAGTAGCTGCAACTGATAAAGCAATTGGAATCCATGGCATTGACCTACCTGCTAAGAAATAATCTTCTTGATTTTTATTATCTTTTCCTGAATAATAGCCAATAACTAACATTAACAGCAAATATCCTATTATAATACATACATCAATTGATGAAATCATAAGCCACCCCTTTCTAGGTAATAAAATAAATTCCTAGTATTTTATTCCTTATTATTTAAAGTTTCTGGTAAGAATAACCATACAATAGCACCTGCTACAAAGACCGCTATTGATATATAAAAGATAGTTATCATACCTAAAGTACCAGAAGCCGTACCAGCTATAGCAGGTATTGCAAATGTAGATATAATCCTTCCTCCATTAAATGACATACCAGAGGACAATGAGCGATATTTACTTGGGAATAATTCTGTATAGTATGCTCCCCATGCTCCAGAATATCCGACAGCAACACCTAGTAATATTGCTATCATGTAGAATGTTGTTGTATTATCTCCACCTAATTTTGTATATATAAAAACAAATACTCCTGCTAATACCATACCTATAAAAGGTATTTTTCTTCCAAATTTATCTGCTATTGAACCCCAGAATAAATATCCTACTAATTGACCAATTCCTTGTAAACTATATATAGAACCAGCTACTGATGCTGACATTCCTATTCCTGTTACTAGGTATGTAGTTGCATTATTTGAAAATGCTGAATATGCTGTAAAATTTGCACCTGATAAAAGAATTGTGCCCAACCCAATCCATAAGTATTTTCCTTTATACATACTTATATAGCTAATTTTTTCACCAGTTTCTTTTCCCTTTTTAACTAACTCCTTTGTATACTCCAAATCATCTGGAACAAAGAAAATTGCTAAGATAGCTCCAACTATAGGTGGTATAATCGCAGTATACATCAGTATTTGCCAATTTGCATCACCTAAAACCCCATATACTTTCCCACCAAAAATCATGGCTAATGAAAATAAAGCAGTTAATATAGCAGCTAGCTTACCACGATATTTACTTGGAAACATATCTGCAACTAAAGGCATTGCTGTTCCAAACACGCCCCCTAACACTACTCCTGTACACAAACGTGCTATTTTCCATAACATAATATTTGTAGGAGACAGCATTGGTATAAATGTTGTCAATCCAATCAGTAAAGCAACACTAATTAAAGTCCTCTTTTTTCCAATTTTTGTAGAAATTACCCCAAAAATAAACGTACCTGGAATTGTACCAAAAGACATAACTGCAAATATTTCTTCTGTTTGTTTTAATGAAAATCCAAATCCGCCCTCTGCTAAAGCATAAATCATTGTTGGTTTAATAAAAGTACCTACCATAAAATTGTAGCAATAAAAAAAGTATATTAAAGCAATTGAAAAAAATGCAATTCCTCTTTTTAGGTTTGAATAGTCTTTTCCTAATATGATATCATTTTCTATTTCAACTGTTGTTTTCATATTTTTATAATTCCCCCTTTTAAATATTAGCCATAATTTTTCTAAAAGTTTAAACTTCTATTTTTCATATACATTCCCTACTTAAATTTTACAAAGTAATACTTACTTATATAAATTTCAAAACTATTTATACTCTAAACATCCTTATTCTTCTACTCCCATATACATTTGTTTTAAGACATCCATACCATCAAAAGTTATCCACTCTTCTTTTACTTTACCTTGTAGTATGTGATAGTGATTGATTCCCATTACCTCTATATGCTTTCCAGAAGGCTGTCCAAAAAATCCTATACCTTCATTTATTCCACGTAATCTCCATCTTACAGATACATCATAACCTTCATTTTTTTCTCTTTGATTACAAGTTACTCTTTCTACTTCATAACTTCCATTTGGAATTGACGCAAGTAAGCTTACAATCATGCCTTGAATCTCATCATAACCATTTAAATCTTTATCACATATAAAATGTACTACTGCATTATCATGATAGTATTTTTTAACTTCATTTATATATTTATAATTATAAATATGGCTTGTCATCTCAAGCATCATTTCGCCAACAGAATCGTCTTTTGCTTGATACTTAGTTGGCATAAATTGACCATCCATAGATTCACAGATACCATAAGTTGATTGTAAGCTAAGAATCTTGGATTCACTTGCCTTTGCCATATTCTTTGCTACTTCCTGAGGATTTAATCCTAATTGAGTTACAATCCATAAATTATCTCTAACTAACCACTCTTCATGAATTCTATTGTTTGTTGTAGCACAATCAATTACAGTTCTAAAGTTTATTTTACGACCTGTTGCTGGTCCAAAATTACTATCACCTAAGTTAGTTGCTGTAGATAAAACACGATGAGAAGATAAAAAACCATCAGCACCAAAGTTAGACCATATTACATTTTGACCAATTAACCTTCTATCAGGAAAAGCATGCAATGTTTGAAGAGTGTTGGAAATAACATCTTTAATACCAACTAAATTTGAGGAACCACAATGCATTGTAACATTATTGTGATATGTGTCATAAATAACACCGATACCTTTTTCTTCCCAGATATTGTGTGTGATTTTCATAATATAATCTACAAAATCTCTATACTTAGAATCAAATCCAGGTATCTCTTGCTCCCTTTTTGTCTGTATTGAAAAATCATTGTAATCCATTACTCCAACAGGTGTTACTTCGAGTGAATCTCCATAATAAATTTTTGTAGATGACATATTATTTTCCCCCTTAAGCATAACTTCATTATTTTTTGCAGTAATAATATTTGTATTGAATTTATTGGTATCTATTTTATCTGTATTAGCTTTATCTATGTTTATTTTGTTCTTATTAATTTTATTTATCTCACTTCCATTTATGTTACTTTCATTTATATCACTAAAATTAGTTTTATTTATTTTAGATTCATTTTCTTCAACATTACTTGATTCAAATTTGCTCATAGAATCTTTTTTTACTTCATCTTTTTCCGTTATATGATTTTTACTGATAGACTTCATTTTATATTTTTTCTCCCTTTTTAGCATACGTATGCATATTTAAGCATTAAAAATACTTTTTGTTCTCTCAAGAATATCAAGACCTTGTTGTTTCAACCAATAAGGAATATCAATTAACACCCAATTTTCTTGAAGTTTATCTCCCTTACGATAATAAACATCAACAACCTGCATATCTGCTTTAACCTCTCCACCTGGTAATCCTAAAAAACCTCCACATGGTACATTAGTCAAGTTAGGCCATCCAAAGAAACAAGCAAAATTACCTTCTGCAAATCTACATATATGACCATTGAAAGTCTTTCCTTTTAAATTATTTCTAAATGGTAGCTGGTGTTGTTCTTGATATCTAGGTATAGTATAAGAAGCACCAATTCCACCTGGACCATACCAAATCATATCTTTAGCCCAAGATTTTTCAAGTATTTCTGGTGGGCATCCCATAGCACCACTTTCATTTAATTCAGATAAATCATCTACCATTTTATTTACTAATGCTAAAGTTTTTACTCCTTCAACTTCATCTGCATCTTCAAAAAGTAATCCATTATGGTCAATTGGTCCTGGATATACAAAATATGAACCTGTTTGTGGTGGCAATGGATTAACTCCTGCTTGAATCATAAATCCGATTATATCTACAAATAATCCAGTTTTAGAAATTTTGCCATCTTGGACACAGTTAAATTCTGCATATCTTAAACTAATCATTTTACGGGTATGCTTAATACCAAGCCAATCATTATCAAAAAGTCCCATAAAATGTCCCATACTCATTACCCATTCACTATTGTCAAGCTCATTTGTTCCTGCAATGAAAATATCTTGTCGTCTTTGCATATTACTCAATGAATTTTTTAAAGGCTTCCAAAATACATCTGATACATTTTCAATTCCCTCTTGTTCACGAAATGGATATACACCTTTCCAATTATAATCCGATTTCATGTATTGTTTTAAAACATTTTTAACTTCATCTCCATTAGCATTTTCTAACGCTTCAAAGTAATTCCTTACAATTTTTTTTGAATCTTGATATTTTCCCATAATTATGCCCTCCCAGATTTATTTAAGTTATAATTTAACTTTCTTTTCTCAATGCATACGTTTTCTATTTTTATCTCTTTTTCCCTGTTTCAAGTTCTTTTTATGAATACATATGCATTTTTTTAAATATTAACATATATCTAAAATTTTGTAAAGAAAATGTTATCATAAAAATATAATTTATATATAAATAATATACTAAAAATAAAAATTTTATTTCACAAATCACTTAATAGATTGTCTAATTTAATAGGGAGGTGAAGTTATGAGTAAAAAAGCATGTTCTCCAAACAGCATCTAAGTTTTGAATACTATGGAGCCGATATTAAAAATGGAAGCTCAAAAGATATTCCTGATTTATCTCAAAGCATAGAAAGTTCTATCCTTGAAGAAGAATTGAAGTATTCATGTACCAATGTGATGTTGCAATGTTTAGATGTAGAAAGTAGAAATATCACTATACTTAAAAAAGGAGACATATCAAGTAGATGGAAGGGATAAAATTTATAAAGCCAGAAGAAAAGTATATTTATTCGTATTGGCAGACTTTTGATAAAATAGCAAAAGAAAGGAAATATCTAGCTATGGATGAGGCATTTCCTTTTGAAGAAACAGTTGAATTTATCTTAAAAACACCCAATTGAGCTAAACAGTCCAATTGGGCATAAACAATCTAAAAAATCATTTTGTATATAAATTTTTCATTCAACTTATTTTTTTATTTAACTTATTTTTTAGTTCATTTCATATTTTAATTCAACTTATTTTTTCATTCACCCTTTTATCTTATTTATCTTATATTTTCATTTAACTTCTGCTCTTATTTATCCTATACTTTTATTTAACCCTCGCTACCAAAGAAATTGTATTAAAGTACTTACCATTCTCTACTTCCATCATTTTTTTGTCATTTTTAGCATATGAATTATCGCAGTTTAACCAATCTTTCCAAGCTTCATCATGACAATTTAAAGCTTCACATCTCTCTACAGTTACAGACTCAGATTCTGACCAAAGTTCATTCCACCATTTAGTTGAATGAAAGTTCATATTGTCTTGCCAAAATGGAATAAGTTCATCTGGTATACAATCCACAAAATCTTGTTTTAATCCGGGCATTGCCATAGCAAGAATTCCTCCCTCTTTTACAAGAGGTGATATATGGTTATCTAAAAATCCTTCTTTGTTTCCAAAATAATGGTAAGAATCAACACTTATAACTGCATCAAAGAAGCCTTCTGCATAAGGTAATTCATGTGCCTCTGCCTGTATAGGAAATATTCTATCATCCAATTTAAACTCTTTAAATCTTTTATAGTTTTCAGTTGGTTCTATCCATAAATCTGTTGCAAATACAGTAGCATCAAATTCATTTGCTAGAAATATAGAGGATATACCTTTACCACAGCCTAAATCTAAAATACGCATCCCTTTTTCTAATTTTATCTTACTTGTTAATTCTTCTAATATCTTTATACAATTAGGTCCCATCATATTTTTCATGAGAAATTCCTTATCGTATTTATTGCTTTTTGTAAATATCATTCTATCTTTCCTTTCCCTATCAATTATTATTTATTAAATTTTCATATGTCTGATTTTCTATTTTTTAGATGACTCTTATAATGAGCAATCACCTTTTTATTCATTCTTTAACAGTCACTTTTAATGAGTAATCTTATCCATTCTGTGATAGTCACTTTAATAAGTAATCATTCTTTCTATATCTTTTTAGATGGTTACTCTAATAAGCAGTTGTTTTTGATACTTAATAAGTTTTCATTACTTCCACTTTAATCTATATACTAATTAACTTATTTAATTTAGTGCATATTTGACACTTTACCTTTTATTATACCATTTATTCTCATAAATATAATAATTCTATTTTTTTAAAATAAACATTTATGATAATTTAGAATAAACATTTATAAATTCTAATCAATCTTAAATAATATTCTAAAAAAATATCGAAAAATAAAGCTTCTAATCAATAATTGAAATTTTATTTTTAGAGGTAAAGGAATAGAGATAGAGTTTTCAAATAATTGTATAAATAGGCAAAAAAATAAACAGTTAGTCAAAACAAATTTTTACTAACTGCTTATTTTTATTGTTTAATATATTCTATAAATCTTCTAAGTAATACTTTCCTTGTAAAAATTCTGATTCTAGACCTAGATTTTTAAAATAATTGACCATAGCCATACATGCAAATTTTTCTGTAGAATAATGAGTAGCACCTATAACATTAATTAAATTATCTTTTGCTATTTGATGGAACTCTAATACTGGTTCAAAATGTTTTAAAGGTTTAGTAAATCCAGTAATATACAAATTTATGCCAAGTTCAGCAACTTCACTTGCTACAAATGGATAACTTCCTCCTCCTGCCGCAATAGCAACTAATCCATCTTTTAACATAGAATCTCCATAATCATACAATTTGACATCATGACCAACAGTTTTTTTAACTAATTCTTTAACTTCTTCTATGGATTGTAATGATGTCTTACAGATAACCCCTACCTTAATTTTATCATCATATTTGCAAAATGGTTCGACTATTTCTAGACCTAGAGCCTTTGCAAAACTAACAGAAGTTGAATAATCACTATAGTTGTCCAACGGGGAATGTAATACATAAAAAGAGATTCTGCGATTTTTCATCTCTTCCATATAAGATAGTGGTATGTCGTGAAATGGGAAACCTTCATCTGATGCTATATACCCCATTGCATGATGTGAAAAAATCAAAACATCTTTTTCATCTTTGTCTATAACCTGCTTAATTATCTCTTTATCAGGAAAAGTAGTTGTATATACTTTATTAATATTTTGAGCATTATCTAATACTAATCCTATGTACTTTGTTTTAAATTCTGAAGTAATAAAATCATTTTCAAAATTCATAAAACTCCAATCATCATTAATATTTTTAATATCAAATTCCAAATCTAATTTTTTATAAAGTTCAACTGCTTTAATAATAACCACTCCTCTATAACAATATCTTATTACTACATATTAATATAGTAATTTCCCGATAACAAACTTTATACATTTAAATATTTCTACTTCAATTTTGAAATATTATGAATATTAAATTTTATTAATGTATTTTAATGTTATCTTTATTTTTCCTTTATTAATATTTTCTTTATTTTAATTTAATTTATAACATCTGTCAAATACTAGTCCGATATATTATCTTGAATCAATTTTTCTATAATAAACTCTCACTCAATAGTTCTAATTAAAACAATCATTCCTTACTATTTTTACACTGCTTTACAAATTCAATTGGATGTTGAATTATTTTAGAAGTTTCTTCTACAGAATATCCTTCAGCTAAATATCTTCTAGCTATAACTTCCATAGACTCTCCTATCTCAATAATATGCTTATCTGGGTCGTAAATACGCACTACCCTTTGTTGCCATTCATATTTTAGTGGCTTATGAACAAACTCAACATCTTTATAAGAATTGAGTTTTTCAATAAATTCATCAAAATCATCAACTTCAAAGTAAAGTTCCATATTATTTGATTTTTGTATAATTGTATCTGGATTAATCCCTGTAAGCCATGCAAAATCTTCTTGTATAGCAAATCCTCCACTAAAAGTTACATTTTTGCCTAAATCTAACTCAATTTCTTGCTCAAATAATTCTTGGTAAAACTTTTTTGATACTTCAACATCATTTACTGCTAATAACGAAACCTGATATTTCATAAATTTTCCTCCTAATTTTTTATTAATCCTTTATTTCTATTTTATAAATATTTTTATTAATCCTTTACTTTTTCAATATTTTTTATTTTATCAGTTTAAATATGAAAACTCTATGTCATATTTATAAAATATACGTTTTTATCCATTTTAGAGATTCATAGTTTGTATTTTAAAACTCTCTTTAAGTCTTTACAGTTTGCATTTAAAATTCTCTTTAAATCTCACAGTTTATATTTAAAAAGCTACCTTAATCATACTTATATAATTGATAAGTAAAGGTAGCTTTTTAAATTTAATTAAATAGAATATCCATTGTTAATTTATGTTTACATTTAACCTGACTTTGATTTAAATTATAATCCACTTATAATTGATAGCTATATTACTTAAGTAGATTAATATATTGCACAGATACACCTACATATGATTTAGATTAATAATATATAAAAATAAGCTACTTTATACATTTTCTTCGTTCTTTTTTAGATTTTTTATCCACTCTTCAATAAATAATATCTCCTCTTTACTCAAATTAATATTTTCATGTAATGATAACAACAAACTCTTAATAGAAGAATCATGAATATTTCTAAAGAAATCTTTTGTTTCAACACTTACATATTCTTTTTCTTTAATTAAAACTTCATAATGTGTATATTTATCTATCTTTTGAGAATTTAGAAATCCTTTTACTACCAATCTAGATAAAAGAGTCAAAGTTGTCGTTTGTTTCCATTGATATTTTTGCTCCATTCCTAAAACAATATCTTTCGATGTTACTTTAGAATCTGCTTTCCATATAAATTTCATTATCCTTAATTCTGATTGTGGCAACTTTTTTATAGTCATGATAAAACCTTGCTACCCAGAATATAGACAAGCAATATCCATAATAAAATTTTTCGATTAAATACATCTTATACGGATTCATATAAGCTTAGATTTATAAGATATTTTTCAATCTTAATCCTAAATTTAGCTATTTGTACACAGTAAATATATATATATATAATGTCAAAATTCTCTCGTATTATATTGCTTAATTTTATGAAATATTTTGTGCTCAGCTATCTATTTTGGATACTTGCCCAGTAGCTCTCCTTTCTTTTAAATTCTTTAATTTTAAGTATTTGTATTTCCTTAAATCTTGTTTCCTTAAAGTTTAACTTCTTAATTTCAGACTTCTTAAAAATAACGTTAATTGTAATCTTAAGACTATAATTTTAGCTTTATTTAATTAAAAAATTCTATATAATTATATTTTGCTATTTTATAATATTTTTTATTTGTATCCTACACAGTTTAAATTTTTTTATTAACTATATTATAAATTACATATACATTTCAACATATATATTTAAATATATATGTAATATCTTAAAATATATCATAAAAAGCTCTACTTTAGTAGAACTTTTGAAAGCAAAAAACGTCAATTAAAAACATTTCTCTTGTTCTAAATAAATAATTATAATAAAATAAACCTTTCATAATTACATAAAAGTTATTATAATTACATATAACCTACTATAATCAAAATATTTTTTAGCATATCATTATATTTTTCTTAAAATTAAAAAACGTTATATAATAATTCTATTTTAGTAGAATTTTTTTGTCAATAATAAAATTAAATATTAATTAAAAAATATGAAAAAAATGGAATTATCTAAAGAATTTAATAACCTTACAATAATTCCAAAATATTATTTCTATGAAAATTTTGATACCTTGAGTAACCCAGCTATAAGCACATAAAGCACAAATTACCCTTTATTTAATAAAACTTGACAAGAAAAGAATTTATCATTATTCTACTCTAATAGAGCTTCTTTGTCAATAAAGAATAAAATTATTTCCAAAATATTTTTATTCTTCATTCTTATCTGTTATTATTTTATAAAATATTACTTAATCAGTGGTAATTTTAATATTGTTTTTAATCCCTGACAATCAATACTCATAATATCTAACTTACCCTTATGTGCGTTAATAATACCTGCTACTATCAAAAGACCTAGACCATGATTTTGACCTTTAGCATATGCCTCACTCAAACCATTTTGAGTCTTTAGTAAATTATTAATTTTTTCTTTACTCATGCCTTTCCCATTATCTTCAACACTTATATAACAAAAATCTAAATCAGATTTAGAAATCACCTTTATATTACATCCTTGTTCATTATGAGTTATACTATTTTGTATTAAATTATTAATGGCTCTTTTTAATAATTTTTCATCTGCATCTATAGTAATATCTTCGTTCAATATATCAAGTTCGATATAAAAATTATTATCTAAATTACTATTTATAAACTCAGAAACAAGTTTTCTCAAAAACACAGAAACTCTAATCTTATTACAATTCAATGCTTGCATATTATATTCAAGTTTAGACACTAAATTTAGGTCATTTACCAATTCTCTAATCTTAATTCCTTGATTACAGATACTAGTTGCTTGCTCTTGCTCCCTCTGAGAAAGACTACTACTTTCTTCAAGCTCTCCAGCATATCCAATTATCATTGAAAGTGGTGTTCTTATATCATGAGATATTCCTGCAATCCAGTTAGACCTAGCTTCATCTCTCTTTTTAAGCTTTTCATTTTTCATTTGTAATTCTTTTGATACAGTATTAATAGATTTTGAAATATCACTAAGTACTCCTTTTTCTTGGAGAATAACTGGCTCACCCTTTGACATAAGCTTCATACCAGTAATAATTGGCTTTATAGATTTAACCATTTTTAATCCTATAAATAAAGCTATTAAAAAAGTAACCATTGCATTGACTATAAGCATACCAATTATTAAAATAGGAAACTGGTTTATTTCTTTAATCGTATAAGTAAGGTTGAATTTAGTATACATGTCCTTTGGATACCCTATTACTAATGTTCCATTTGGATGCTCCCATACATACACAGGGTAATCCTTTAAAAAGAACCTTGAAAACTTAGCTACATCTGTCAAAGTATAGTGATTTGGAATTTCTTTTGGCAAATCAAATCCCCATACTCTATCTCCATTACTATCTATTAGCATTGCCCAGATTTTATTCTTCTGTAGTATTTCCTTACTAGAATCATCTAGAATAAATTTTCCATCTTTTAAAATTAAATTATCCTCAAGCATAATTAAATTTGATTTTATTTCCCTACTATCATTTGTATCTAAATCCCCAGAATATTTAGAAACAAATATTGTATATGAAAACAGGAGAAAGCCTACTATATTTAATACAATAAAAAGCAATGAAATCAAGATACTTGAACCTATAAATCGCCTCAATATATACTTTACACTATCCAAAATTAAATCACTCCTCTTGATTTCTTCTATTCTAATATCTTAATTAATCATCAATTTATATCCAAGACCTCTTACTGTAAGAAGATGTTTAGGAGAAGACGGAGTTTTTTCTATTTTTTCCCTAACCCTTCTAACATGAACCATAAGGGTATTTTCATATCCATACATATCATCTCCCCAAATGGCTTGACACAGTGAGTCACTAGTAACAATTCTACCTTTATTTTCATACAGCTTTAAAAGTAATGAATGTTCTTTAGCTGTTAAAGAAATCTCTTGTCCATCTTTCTCAACACATGCACTATTTAAATTTACAACAACTGAATCTCCAAGTTTAAATACTGGCAACTCTTCTTCTTCTATATGCACATATACGCGATTTAATATACCTACAAGTCTTAAAGTAAGTTCCTTTGGTAAAAATGGCTTTACTATATAATCATCAGCCCCTAAGCCTAAACCAATCAATCTATCCTCATCTTCCCCTCTTGCAGAAAGAAAAATAACTGGTATCTTAGATGTTTCTCTAATTTTTCTCATAATAGAAAAACCATCTCCATCTGGTAAGACAATATCTAAAATTGCACAATCTGGCTTCACATTTCTAAACATCCTAACAGCTTCTTCATAACTTGATGCTAAAAATATTCTACTAAAACCCTCTTTTCTTAAGATTTCATCTACCATTTTTAATAATTCCTTGTGGTCATCAACCACAAGTATTTTTTTATCTTTTATCGACTCCATAATTAATTATCACCCTCCTTTAGTATACCATATACCCATTTTCATAACTTTGCCTCAATAGACTATTTAAGGTTATCGTAAGGTAAACTTCAGCTATCTGAAATGTAGTTAAGTTATTATACTGATATAAGCTAAAAAAAACAATAAACACAGATTAAAAAAGGGGATGAAATATATGGAAATGATAATTAAGACACAAAAACTTTCAAAGGAATACAATAAAATATTTAGAGTAAAGGATATAGACCTAAGAGTTCCAAAAGGAGCTGTATACGGCTTCTTAGGTCCTAATGGAGCAGGAAAATCTACCACTCTTAAAATGCTACTTGGACTTGCTAAACCTACACAAGGAAATATTAATATTTTAGATAAGGAATTAAATGAAAAGAACAGAATATCAATCTTAAAAGATATAGGTTCATTGATAGAATCTCCATCATACTATGGGCATTTGACAGGTCTTGAAAACATGACTATTATGCAAAGACTCTTAGATTTGCCTAAAAGAAATGTAAATGAAGCATTGAAAATAGTAAGGTTAGAAAACCAAAAAAATAAAAAAGTTAGCCAATATTCTTTAGGTATGAAGCAACGTCTTGGTATTGCTATGGCTATAATGAAATTTCCTAAATTGTTAATACTTGATGAGCCTACAAATGGACTTGACCCAGCAGGAATTGAAGAAATTAGAGAATTAATAAAATCACTGCCAGAAAAATATGGTATGACAGTCCTAATCTCTAGCCATCTTTTAAGCGAAATTGACCAGATTGCCACATCAATAGGAATAATAAATCATGGTGAACTTGTTTTTCAAGATAGTATAAAAGAACTTCGTGATAGAGGTCAAAGCCATATTGCTATTAAAACACAAAATCTTGTATCTGCACAAAAGCTATTGAATACTAAAGGATATATGTCCCTTATACAAGATGGATTCTTGACTATTGAAGATTTAAAAGACTCCGATGTAGCCAAAATAAACAGCATGCTTGTCCATTCAAATATTGATGTATTTAGAATAGAAGAACACAAAAAGAGCTTGGAAGATATATTCCTAGAACTTACTGGTAAGGCGGTGACTTTATAATGAAATACCTTGGTCTAGAGTTTTATAAACTTAAAAGAAAAAAAATTATATTGATGACATTTTTATTTGTCGCTGTTGAAATACTGTGGTGCATCATAAATTCAAATAGAGCTATTACACATAATCCAGATATGTTAGGTGGATTTGAGTACTCATATATGGTTATGAGTTTTGCAAGTTTAAACGGCTTATTCTTTCCTATTTTAATAACAATAATTACATCACGTATAAGCGATATAGAACATAAGGGAGATACATGGAAACTTTTAAAATCTTCTGTAACATCTTTAAATAGCATTTATTTATCTAAGTTCTTATGCTCCGTTATTTTGGTATCTGCATCTGTATTGATGCAAATGCTGTCTATTGTACTATTTGGATGTTTTAGAGATGTTATTGAATCATTATCTATATTTTTACTTTTAAAATATACATTAGGAACAATTTTTGTAAGTATGGCTATAACTTCACTACATCTGTGGATTGCAACTGTAATCCCAAATCAAATGATTGCAATTACATTTGGAATGATAGGTAGCTTTATAGGTTTGACATCAGGATTATTTTATCAAGGTATTCGTAGATTGTTTATATGGTCTTATTATTTAGAATTAACACCTCTAAATTATGCTTATGACAATACTGTAGGGTCATCTGTTTACAGAGTAGATATGCACTTTTCACTTACAATTTTAATATTCTTAATTGGAATGTTAATTTATTATATTGGAAGAAATCATCTTCTAAAAAAAGAAGTATAGGAGGGGTTTAAATGTTAAGGAAATCAGTTTTTGGAGAAATCCTAAAGTTAAAAAATTCTTTTATATGGTATGTATTATTAGCACTGCCACTTATAAGTGTGTTGATTGGTTCTGGTAACTTTTATCTGAATCAAGGTATACTCCAAAAAGAATGGTACAGCTTATGGACTCAAGTTAGTCTTTTTTATGGGGAATTTTTCTTTCCTATCTTAATCGCAATCTTTTGTGCATATATTTGTAGGCTTGAACATATGAATCATAACTGGAATAATGTAATGACATTGCCAATTAATTTAAAGAATATCTTTTTATCTAAACTTGTGGTAATTTCAATACTTACAGCTATTACACAAATTTTCTTTGTTATCTTTTATATAGTTGCAGGAAACATGTTCGGTTTTTCTGATAGTATACCTAAAGAACTTACTGGTTGGATTGCTAAAGGATGGATTATTTCCATTTCAATAGCTTCTATACAGTTATACATGTCTATAAAGATTAGAAGTTTTGCCACTCCGATTGGTATTAGCCTTTGCCTTTCTCTATTTGGTATGGGATTAATAGTAGCAAAACCTGCTATCGGGATATTTTTCCCTTACTCTATGTTAGCAAGTGCTATGGGGGTTATAAAGCAATCTGCTTTAAATATTAATGATACTATGGTTACAATATGTGTTGCAATTATTACTACTATAGTATTTTCTAAAATTGCCAATAGAAATTTTAGAAAAAACGATGTTATTTCTTAATGTTGAAACCTCATAATTAAAATAAAAGCCATCTGTTATAGCTCAAATACTTATTTTATTTAATTATATTTGAAATATAAATAGGTGGTTTACTTATTAATTACACCATCAGTTACTTTAACACTTATACTTATTACTATAATTGTAATATGAAATCTAAGTTTTGATACATGTTAGTAAATTTTTTATTTATAAACTATATGCCTTCTGTTTAAAGACTATATATTCGATATATTCTTATAAGTAAAAATACATAATAATATTTTTATTTAAAATTATTTAGTGTTATACTAAAAATTTAATGCAAAAATAACTCTTCTATTATATAATAAAAATTAATTAAATATAGCTAAAAAATATTGAATATATTGAATAAATACTTAACCCTTGAGAGATATAATTAAAATGATAATTAGGCAAGAAAAACGATAAACAGGAAGATGAATTACAAGGAATGTATAGTGCTGTAGAATATTCAAAGAAGTTTTTTGAGTAGTTTCTATAAATTTACAACAATATAAATAATAATTTTACGTGTAATGTTTAGATGACCTAAAATCAATTATTTGAACTTTTAGAGTCATCTAAAATTATTTTATAATACTTTTAATTAATAGAAAGGATGTTTGAATATGTTTGAATCAAGATGTGGTGTTCTCTGTAACAGTTGTACAAGAAAGGAACAGGTAAATTGTACTGGTTGCCCAACTATGGAAAAACCATTTTGGGGTGGAGAATGTAAGGTTAAAACTTGCTGTGAAGACAAGGAACTTAATCATTGTGGAGAATGTGATACTTTCCCATGTGATATGCTCTTAAATAAGGGAAAAGACCAAGGTTTTGACCCTATGATAAATATTGAGCAGTGTAGAAAATGGCTTGAAGAAACGGTTTCTAATTAATTATCTTAGAATGTTTTATTAAGTGGTGTATTTAGCCATATGGATAGATTTACATAAAATTTATACCCAAAATAGGGGGTGTCTCAAAATGAACTTTTTAGTTCATGAGGCACTCTTTTTTGTATAAAATCAAATGTATTTTCATCATTTTAATAATGGAAATAAGGCTTATCTCTATTTTAAGACAGCCTCTTTTGCTAAACGATATGTATCACAAAATTTAGATTAGGCGTTTTATTAATAATTGAAATACTATATTTCATTTTAAAATTATTGTGTTTCATTTTGAAATACAATATAGGCAAATAAAGTATCACTACTAATACTCTTTAAGAAAAGGTTTCTATAAATTTTTATTGAATCTATTTGATTCGTATTAAAATTGCAATAAATTGCACAAAAAAATAAAAAAATTATTATTAGGCTAAAAAGTTGGCATATTTTGTGCTTTTATAATTTAGTATAAATTTAAAATTAAATAAGGAGAAGAAAATGAATAAAAAACAGTTGATGAAATTCTTACTTGTTGCAGCTATACCAATAATTATATGGAACTTACCTGCACCACAAGGATTGAAGAAAGAAACTTGGGATATTGTTGCTTTATATCTAGGCTTACTAGCAGGTCTTGTCATTAAACCATTTAAAGAACCAATAATTACCTTAATCATTGTAGGTGTAGCACTTATGTTTATGGATGAGTCAATACTACTTCATGGATATTCAGATAAGATGACTTGGTTTTTAGTTGTTGTAACTATTGTATGTACAGCCTTTGTAAAGACAGGATTAGGAAAACGTATGGCATATAACCTTTTACTAAGAGCAGGAGATTCTACCCTAGGGCTTGGATACTTAATGATGATAAGTGATTTAATACTTAGCCCAGCTACAGGTTCAAATGCATCTAGAACAACTATTATATACCCTATATTTAGAAATATAGCAGAAGGTGCAGGTTCTAAACCTGATGATGAGCCTAAAAAATTAGGTGCATATTTAACAGTATTAACATATGTAGTCTCTCAAGGTACAGCAGCATTATTTTTGACAGGTATGGCAACTAATGCGATAACAGTTTCTTTGGCAGCAAGCATGTTAGGTGTTAACTTAACTTGGGGAACTTGGTTTATGGCATCAGTTGTACCAGCAGGCTTATTCTTACTAGTAGCACCACTTATAGTATATAAGATATATAAGCCAGATTTAACTCATTTAACAGATATTAAGCCACAGATAAGAAAAGATTTAGATTCATTAGGCACTATTACAAAACATGAAAAAATATTAGTTGTATTCTTTATTCTTGCAATTCTTGGATGGATGTTTGGTGAAAAAATACCTTTTATAAACTTAAATATGCAAGTAGTAGGATTTGTATTCTTGGCATTAGTTCTTATAGCAGGTATTTTAGACTGGGATGATGTTATTGGTGCTAAAGGAGCATGGAATGTATTTATATGGTATGGTGCATTTTATGGTATTGCTGGTTCATTAGCTGATGCAGGCTTTTACAATTGGCTGGCTGATAAATTAGGTACAGTACTTAATCTATCAGATGTAAATGGATTATTAGTTACAGTAGTACTATTGTTAGTGAGTTTGGCAGTTAGATACTTCTTTGTGTCAAATAGTGCATTTGTGGCATCTTTTTATCCTGTACTATTTGCAATAGTTCTATCTACTAAAGCAAATCCAATGGTAGTCACATTATTACTAGCATTCTTTGCAAGTTATGGAGCTTTATTGACTCATTATGGAAATGGAGCTGGTCTTATAGCCTTTGCTTCAGGGTATGTATCTCAAAAAGATTTCTGGAAAGTAGGTACTATCATGGTAATGATTGCATTAGCAATATTTTTAGTAATAGGTTTACCTTACTGGAAAATAATTGGATTATGGTAAGTACATATTAAATTTATATATTGGAGATGAATGATTATGCTAGATTTACTTATTATAAATGGTCATGTAATAGACCCTAAAAATAATGTAAATGGAAATAAAACGATTGCTATATACAATGGAAAAGTAACTGAATATAAACATGGTGATAAAGCAAAACACACAATAGATGCAAGAGGTAAATTTGTTTTTCCAGGGTTGATTGATGCACATGCTCATATGTTTGCAGATGGAACTGAAATTGGTATATATCCAGATAGCACCTATCTTCCAACTGGTGTTACTAGTGCAATTGATTGTTCAGCAGGAGTAGCAAATTACCAACTATTTAAATCTTCAATTGTAGCTAAAAGTAAAGTAAATATAAAAAGTTTCTTGCAAGTTTGCTCAGCAGGCTTGGTAACTACTAGTTACCATGAATGTATTGACCCAAAGTATTTTAATCATGAAAAAATAGAACGAATATACAATGAAAATAAAGATAATATATTAGGTCTAAAAATAAGATTAAGTGAAAATTTAGTAGAGGGTCTAGGGATAGAGCCATTAAAAGAAACTATTAAAATAGCTGAAAAAATAGGATGTCCTGTTGAAGTTCATTGTACAAATTTACCAGTTCCTACAGAAGAAGTATTAAACATATTAAGACCAGGAGATATATTTGAACATGTATATCAAGGTGTTCAAAATACTATCCTCGACTCAAATGGCAATTTATATGAATGTGTGAAGAAAGCAAGGGAAAGAGGAATCATATTTGATACAGGTGAAGGTAGAAAACATGGTGATTTTGAAGTTATGTTAAAAGCAAAAGAACAAGGATTTATAGCTGATATTTGTAGCACAGATTTGGTACTAGAAAGCATGTTTAGAAGACCTATATTCTCTCTACCAAATCTTATGTCAAGATACTTATGTATGGGAATAAGTCTATATGATGTTGTAAAAATGACAACACAAAATCCAGCTAAACTTATGAAAATTGAAAATCAGATAGGCTGTTTATCAGAAGGTGCAAATGCAGATGTAGCAATATTTGACATTATGGATGTCAAACAAATTTATACAGATTGGAAAGGTAGTAAATTCGAGGCAGATAAATTATTAAAAACAGAAATGACCATCAAAGATGGATTTATAGTATATTGTGCCCCAGATTACATATATGAAAATTAATTAGGAGGAAAAAAATGGGTTGGAAAATATTATTACCACAAGAAATAATGCAAGAAGGAAGAGATTACTTAGAAAGTAGAGGTCATGAACTAATAACTGGTTCAGGCATGGAAACTAAAGATATAATAAATGATATAAAAGGTATTGATGCAATTATAGTTAGGCTATCTAAAATAACGAGAGAGGTATTTGAAGCTGCTGATAACCTAAAAGTAATAGTACGTCATGGAGCAGGCTTTGATACTGTAGATTTGGAGGCAGCAAAAGAATTTGGTGTTCAAGTATTGTATTGTCCAGTAGCAAATAGTACTTCTGTTGCAGAGGTAACACTAATGTATATGTTATATTGCTCTAGAAATTATACAAAGGTAAGAAAAAGCTTTATAGATGACTATTACAAAGCTAAATTAAGAACTCCTAAATGTGAGCTTGATGGAAAAACTGTAGGAATTATTGGATGTGGAAACATAGGTTCAAGAGTTGCTAAGATGTGTATGGATGGATTTAATATGAAGGTAGTTGCATATGACCCATACAAATCATCTAAAGACTTCCCACAAGGTGTAGAAGTAACTAGAGATATAAACAAGATATATAAAGAAAGTGATTTTGTTTCTGTTCACTGTCCAACAACTTCTGTTACTAAAAATTTTATAGGAAAAGAACAATTTAGTATGATGAAAGAAACAGCATTTTTTATAAATGCAGCAAGAGGAAGTGTTGTAGATGAACAAGCTTTATATGAAGCATGTAGAGATAACATTATAGCAGGTGCTGGTTTAGATGTATTACAACAAGAGCCAGTAGATTCTAAAAACCCTATATTGTATTTAGATAATGTTGTGGTATCTCCTCATATAGGAGCAGCAACTAAAGAAGCCACTAATAGAGCCTCTTTACACTCTGCAATTGGAGTTAATGAAGTATTTGAAGGTAAAAATCCTACTTGGCCAGTAAAATCAATAGATTGGGATAATGCAACTATATATAATGATTAGTAAACACTTATTAGGAGGAATTTAAAATGACAATAGGAAATAGAGTATATTTAAAAAGAGATTTACCAGATAAAGAACTTGTAAAAAGATTTAGTGTATTACCAGCAGCAAATGTTGGAGATTGTATGTATAGGTCAAGTGCATTAAGTTCAGAAATAAAGTTAATGTCTTCACCAAAAAACAGAATGTGTGGAGTTGCATTAACAGTAAAATCAAGACCAGGAGATAATTTAATGCTTCATCAAGCTCTTAATATAGCTCAAGAAGGAGATGTAATAATACTATCTAATAATGGAGATAGAACACAGGCTATCATGGGAGAAATAATGTACAAATATCTTGCAGATTTCAAAAAAGTAGCTGGAATTGTAATAGATGGTCCAATAAGAGATATTGATGTTATATCAAAGTCTAATTGTCCAATATATGCTACGGGAACTACTCCAGGTGGTCCATATAAAGAAGGTCCTGGTGAAGTAAATGTGCCTATATCTATAGGTGGAATTGCTGTTAATCCAGGAGATATAATATTAGGAGACCAAGATGGTGTAATAGTAATTCCTAAAAATGATGCAGTAGACCTTATTGAGAAAGCAGAAGCAAATGCTCAGCAAGACCATGCTAAGGTTGTAAAGGCTTCTGAAGGAACTGCAAATAGAGACTGGGTAAAAGAAACTTTAGAAAAAAAAGGTGTAGAAATTATAGATGATGTTTACAGAGTTTAATAATAAATGACTCATATTCTATATCTATAAAATATTTATATATATAAATATTAAAATACGATTAACTATTAATTTAGTTAATCGTATTTTTAGTTTATTTAATGAAGATTTTATTTAACTACTATCTTATTCATTATTATTCTATCTTATGAACATCTTATTTAACTACTATTCTATCTTATGGACATTTATTTAATTACTATCTTATTTAATTATTATTCTATCTTATGAACATTTATTTAATCACTATTTTACTTAGCAAGTATTTAATTTGAAAGAGCATACTTTTTAAGTTTACGCCAGAGTGTAGTAGTACTAATCCCTAATTGACTTGCAGTAGCAGATTTTACTCCATTATTTTTCTCTAATGTTTCAAGAATTAATTTTTTTTCATAATCAGCAATTTTATTATCCACCAAATTAGGAGAATAATCTATTGTAGGAGCTGAACTTATATCCTTTCTAAAATGTGGCTCAGAAATTAATATATCAGAAACTAAATGCTCATCTATAAAATTATCATCACACATAACTACCAATCTTTCTACTATATTTTTTAATTGTCTTATATTACCAGGAAAGTCATATCTACTTAATATTTTGAGTGCAGAATCAGATATTGAAACTGGTTTGTTGTAATGAGATATAATAGAATATGTTAGTTGCTCGATATCTTCTTTTCGCTCTCTAAGAGGAGGTAAATCCAGTTTCAACACACAAAGCCTGTAAAATAAATCTTCTCTAAAATTATTATTATCAATCTGCTCCACTAAATTTTTATTAGTAGCTGTTATAACCCTTACATTAATAGGTACAACTTTAGTATCACCTATCCTAGTAACTTCCCTCTCCTGTAGTACTCGAAGCAGTTTGACTTGAACATCTTTAGAAATTTCTCCAATTTCATCTAAAAATATAGTACCATTATGTGCCAATTCAAAGACACCTGCTTTCCCCTCATTTCTAGCACCTGTAAAAGCACCTTTTACATACCCAAATAGCTCACTTTCAAGTATATTTTCAGGTATAGCTGCACAGTTTATAGCCATAAAAGGTCCATTAAATCTATTGCTGTAATTATGGATACTTTGAGCAAATATTTCTTTACCAGTACCAGATTCTCCAGTAATTATAATTGTAGAATCAGATTTGGCAAATTTCTTTGCCATATTTACTGAGTGCATCAATGCATCACTTGAACCTAATATATCGTTAAAATTACTCTTTGCACAATGAGATTTTGAAATCAGACTCTCTCTTATTTCTTTTTCTGTTGATTGAATGTTTTCTATGTCTTGTATAGTTGCAACACATCCAAAATGTAGGTTGTCAATTATAATAGGAAAACAATCAAATGTAAGAGAAGAACCTTTAAAACTAATTATATTGTTACATAGAGAATGTCCATTTTTAAGTGAGTCTAAGATGTCACCAGAAGTTAGATAATCTTTTATAAATTTATCAACTTGGTTAAATAGTAACCTTTTTGCTTGATTATTTATAAAAAGTGGTGAGTGATTTTTATCAATAGCAATTATACCACTATGGGTACATTCTAAAATTTCTTCTGTAATAGAGTTATTTATTCTCTTTTCAATTCCTATATTATATAGATGAATTGCTTCATTGATAGATGCATGAATAGAAGACTTTTCAACTTCAGTCTCTATACAAGGTTTATTATATTTAGAAGTGATTTCTTTTGTTGTTTTGCCACCTATAAAAATTTCAGTGCCATTATAAATTAATTTTTTTATTGTATGTTCAAACTCATAAAGAGAATTTAACTTAGGTATTTCTAAATCGAAATTTGAGATTTCTTTGAATCGTTTAGCCGTTTTATACGATGATTCTAGACCTATAAATCCTATTTTTGAAGAATATTTAAGTGCTTTTTTATATGAATAAAATATGTCTTCGTATTTATATCCAACGTCTACTATAGGGATTGAAACATGTTTACGCAATAAATCAACATTTTGACCACGAGTAATTATTACTTTAGTGCCTAAGTTAATTAGATTATCTGCTAGTTCTATGGTTTCTTTACCTGTAGCAATGTATGATGGAATTTTTATATGTAGTTCTTCAAGTACTTCATATACTGTATCTGAAAATAGCTTAGAAGGAGCAATAACTACTATCTCGTTTTTCATATTGTAAAACCTCCTTTTTTGAACCTCCCATGACTAAAGTTATCAATTCTTATAGCTATTTTTTCTATCAAGTTCTTTTTTTGTAAAGAATTCTGGATGCTGTTTCATCAATTGTTCAATAAGTTCTGGATGTTGTTTTACCATCTGTTCAAAGAGCTCTTCTCTATTAAAAAAATCTTGATAGTCTTCTCCACTGGCAAAACCATCTAAATATTGCCCATGGTGTGGTCTTGGTGGTGGTTGCATAGGTATTCCATCAAAATTATTACTATCCTCACTTTTTATAGTTCTATCCAATTCCTCAGTAATCTTTGTAAGAATATAACTTAAGCTCCTCTTTTCTTCTGGTTCTAATACATTAAATATCTGATTAGTTGAGTCTTCTTTCTGTTCATTTTTATTAATTTCATCCATTCCCTTTGATGTCAATTTTACTACCATTAATCTACGGTCTTTTTCTGAGTGCGTACGAGTGATAAATCTTTGATTTTCTAATTTTAAAAGTAACTCACCTAATGATTGAGGTCTCATATCAAGTAAATATGATAGTTCTTTTTGAGTGATTTCCGGCTTTATTTTCAACATGGATAAATACTCTGCCTTTACCTCTGTGCGTTGCTCTAAAAAATCCATGTGATTTATGATTTTGAAGGTGAAATTTATGTAGCAATGATTGTACTTTAAAAAATTGTTCTAATAAATTATCATCTTTTGTTTCATTCATTATTTACCCTCCTAAGTTAATTATTCATTTTATAATTGTATATTATCATTAATTATATTATTTTAAATCAGTAATTTAAAGAGTTATATTACTTATATCGAGTATAAGAGCAAGCCTTTTATTTGTCAATATTAGTTTGTAATAAATATAATCCTTCTACACTTGATACTTTGACCTATATTATAATATACTATTCAAAGTTTATATCATATATCCATGCTTTATGTCGCACATTTATAGTCTATGTTATACGTTTATTTTTTTACTCATAACTTCAGCCCCTATTAATTTAGACAATCTAGAAAGTAATTTGTGGCTAAACTGTCGTCACGTGATATTTTTATTTCTTCATTATTTTCTTCTAGAGAGATTATTAAACAATAAGTATATTTATCAAATAAAAAAAAGCAACTAGAATATAAAGCCATAGTATAATTTATACAAGAAATTATCTGATAAATTTTAATTTTGAAGTGAGAATAGGAAGTGTTTATAGGATTTGTCGTCAGTTTTTTGAATGCTTAGTTTTAGCAGATGAATGGTGTGGACATAACTTATTACGCTTTGGATAGGTATGCCTTGTTGTGATTTCAATAGATTGTCTACTCTTTCTTCTTTAAGAAAAAACGGTATAACATAAAGAAAATGCTATACCGTGAAACCTTAGAAAAATTCTTACTTGTCGCAAACGAAAATTTAAAATACTTTAACAAAGATAAAATAAATAAAATGATTACTTTTTTTCATAACAATATTTTAAATAATATTCTGTATATTCCATTAAAGTTATTGAATTATATCTATTTCTACTATAAGTAATAATTCTATTGTGTATTTAAAGTAACTAGTTTTCTATATATACCATTTCTTATAAATAGTTCTTTATCTTTACCTGATTCCACAACTTTTCCTTTTTCAAGAACATAAATATTGTCTGCATCTTTTATAGTTGAAAGTCTATGTGCTATAATAATCACTATCTTACCTTTTACATACGCCCTAATATTTCTTAATATCTCGCTTTGGGATATATTGTCAAGTGCAGATGTTGCTTCATCTAGTATCAATATCTTACTATCATTTACTAACGACCTTGCGAGTGCAATTCTCTGTTTTTGACCACCTGATATCTTGACTCCTTTTTCTCCTATAATTGTATCAAATCCATTTTCAAGTCTACTTATAAAATCGTTCATTCCTACTACATTACATATATTTTTAAGTTCTTCATCACTTAAACTTTTATTTATACTTATATTATTTCTAATTGTATCGTCAAACATAAGCATATCTTGAGTAACAATATTTATACTTTTTCTAAGAGATTTTAGATTTATATTTTTTATATTTATTCCATCAATAGTTATTTCACCTTTTTGAATATCCCATAATCTGTAAAGTAAATTTACTATTGTAGATTTCCCACTTCCACTTTCACCAATAAGAGCTGTAGTTTCTCCCTTTCTAAATGTAATATTTATGTTACTTAGAATATAACTATCTGTTTCTATATCTTCATATGTACAATCAATTTGCTCATCTTGTTCTAAATTTTGTAATTTTTTCTTTCCTATTTCTTTATATGAAAAATAGATATTCTTAAATTCTATTATATTGCACTCTTTATCCTCTATTCTCAATCCTCTATTATTTACTTTTATATCTATTTCCTCATCTATTACTGAGTATACTCTATCTAAAGATGCTTTAGCCTGTTGTATTCTTGTATTTGCTCTCACTATACTTATACATGGTCCAATAAACATATTTGTATATTGTTGAAATGCAAGCAGTTCTCCTATTGTCATATTTCCACTTATTATCTTGTACCCTCCAACACCATAAATGGATACTGTTACTAAGATACTAATAGATTTTGCGATTGCAATATTCCCATTCATTATTAAATCCAGTTTTAAGTACTTTCTTATAAGATTTTTTTCTTCACTTAGATATGATGAAAAAAACTTCATTCTTGATTTTGAAACAACTACATTCTTGATATTTGAAACATATTCTTGGATTTTATTTGATAAACTTCCTGAATCTTCTCTTATCTCTCTTGTGTTTTTAGATATAAGTTTGGTAAATTTATTTTGAAAAATACTTAAAATTATTTGAAGTATTAGAACTATCAAAAACAAATCAACTTGCATTCTTACTAGGAAAAATAAAGCCATTGAAGCTGTAAATATATTTACTAATATAGAAAATGCAAGTTCTGCTCCAAAATTTTCTATTATAAATATATCACTTTCAATTATTGAAATAATATTCCCTGTCTTTATATTTGAATAGTATTTTCCTGATAGTTTAGATAAATGATTGAGTAATTTTATCTTTATATCTACTGTTACATTCTTTTTTATAGCCGAATATAAATATGATAAAAGAAGATAAAGTATTGCTGAAGATACTCCAGCAGCTCCATATATAAACATTAGTTTTAAAAGAAGGTTAACATCTTTTGTTCCTATCCCTTCATCAACTATCATTCTTGTTACTTGAGGCTGTACTAAATCAACTACTGCTACAATTATTACCATAATAAACGAAAGTAAAAGCTTTCCCTTATTCTTCTTAAAAGTAAGGAATGCAAATCGTTTTAAGCTCTTATTCTTATTATTCATATTTTCTATTTTCTTATTTTTAGAACACTTTTTCTTCATTTCATCCACCTTATTTAATTATTAATCAATACTAAATATAACTTCCAAGACTTTTTATTTATTTTAATATTCTATATTATTGATATGTCTTTACTATATGGATTTTATTATTCAAAAGTTATTCTTCTTTGACAACATTAAATTTTAATTTCAGTTTCACCCATATTATGCTCTTCAAAACTTTTATCTAAAATTTTCACAATTTTCCCATCACTTATAGTAATTATTTTATCTGCAGTCTCTGCTATTTTATCACTATGAGTAATCATAACAAGTGTTTGAGAAAACTCCTTTACACAAATTTCAAGCAACTCCATTACTTCCGCTGTAGTCTTACTATCTAAGTTTCCTGTTGGTTCATCTGCAAATATCACAGATGGTTTATTTGCTAAGGCCCTTGCAATTGCAACTCTTTGTTGTTGACCTCCAGAAAGCTCATTAGGAAACCTTTTTACTTGTGACTCTAATCCTAAACGGAATATAAGATTATTTATATGTGTTTTATCCTCTCGTTTTGAATCTAATAATACAGGTAATACTATATTGTCATATACATTTATAACAGGTATAAGATTATAACTTTGAAATATAAATCCAAACTCTTCTCTACGTATTTTTGATAATTTATCATCATTTAATGTATAAATATCTAAATCATCTAAATACACGTTTCCTGATGTTGGTTTGTCAAGACCTGCCATACAATGAAGTAATGTACTTTTCCCAGAACCACTAGCTCCTACTATTGCTGTAAACTTTTTAGGTTCTATTTCAAGGTCAATTCCTGCTATTGCATGAACTTCATTTTCATATTTACCATATATCTTTTTTAAATTTTTTATTTTCAGTGTTTTCATTATTTCCTCCATTTCTTTTCTAGTAGTGTGCAATTTTAAAATATCAAATAAAATATTCACTTTTATTGTATTTTCGTTTATGTAAAATAGATTTTAGTTAAATAGAGTTATTGACACTAGCTTTATTCAAATGTTTACATACCAAATTCACCAAATCATTTAAATTCTCTAGCTCATATAAAAACAGTCCTTTATAACTTATCTCAATTTCAAATTCTTTATTTATCTCTGTAAGAAACTTAAACGCATTATGATTTCCTAAATCTGTAAAGTTATTAAATATAGAATATTTATCTAAAAAATCTAAGTCTATTTTATGTACAGCAAACTTTTTATTTATCATATTGACAATTCGTCTTGAAATATCTAATTTTTTGTTTTTGGTAATACATAAATCAAAATTATTCTGCTTATTTCTAAATTTTGATTTAACTGTATTAATATTTTTATCTAAGCTTTCTTTTTCAAAAATTTTTTCAAGTTCATCAAACATTATTTTTCCATATTTATTAAATATGTTACAGATAATCCCTGTTACAACAGCTGAAGCTCTACTGCTCTTTCCAAAATGAGTTACTTCATTCCTAAATTCAACAAAACACTCTTTTGTATTCGCTATCATTTGAATCTTTTTTCCCTTTTCATAGATATAATCATTATCATTATAAATATCATTACTTCCAGTTACACCTATAACAGAATTAAAAACAGTAGGAAAACTATCACAATCCTTAGCTCTTTTATGGTGAGATGATATTATAATTTTTCCTTTCTTACAAAGTTCTTCACATATATATTTTAATTCTCGCTTATATTTATCATTTAAAGTAGATGCTGAAATATTTATTAAATCGATATCTGAATCTAAATTTCTTTCTAATGCTTCTAATAATCTCTCTCCACTAGTACGCCCTCCTTGATTAAAAATTTTTATTGGATAAATTTCAATCCTATCAGTATTTCTACATACTGATAGGATTGTTTTTGAACAAAGAGTTCCATGCCCATGTGTATCATCTAAATCTTTATATTCAACTATTTCTTCAAGCTGAATATTTTTATTAAATTTTATATATTTTTTTATAGAATCATCATTTACATCTATACCAGTATCAACTACTGCTACTTTTATTTTTTCCATCCAACAACCAACTTTTACCTTTCTTAAATCTTTATATTATAAAAATATTTTTAGTATGTATATATTTAAAATAATAGTATTTACCACACAATAGGCTCTAAAATACTTTTCATTTTTTTACAATTTGAATTTAACATCTCTTTATTATTTTTTAAAGTATACATTTTAGATGGGCATGTTGTACAAAATACATTTACTTTACAATCTTTGCATTCTTCCATGTTCATAGGCTTTAAAGTATCAAACTTATCAAATATTTCCATATTTCTGTTTAAAATTTTTTCTAACATACTTTCATCAAATTGTAATATATTAAACATCTTTAAATCATCATACTCTAAGTTTGGACATGGATATACATCCCCCTTATAGTCAATACTTATTTGGTTTACACCAGCTTTACACATATTTGAATTTAAACTATTTTTATTTATATAATCATCTTCACAAATATATCCAATATCAAGTTCATCATCAAGGTATCTAATACAACTTTCATTTCCTCTACCAATATTCATAAAATTTCTTATTATAGGAATTGTCCCTAATTCATAATTCATCTTATTAAATTTATCTATGTCATTTTCATTGTTTTTTCCTACAACCATAGACAAACCAATATTATTAAATCCTTTTGATTTAATATATTTAATTAAATTTATTACTTTAGTAAATACACCTTTTCCTCTTACCTTACTACAGCTTAATTCATCATAACCATCTAAGCTAATTTCTATTGCATATAAACCATCAATTATCTCATCTACCTGATTCTCTTTGATTAAAGTCGCATTTGTAGATAACCTTATCTTTCCTTTGAATTTTTCTTTTGTATAAGATAGTATTTCAAAAAAATCATCCCTAAGTAATGGTTCTCCACCTGTAATAGTTAAAATTCTTGGGTTTATTTTAACTATATTATCTATTGCTTCTTTTAACTCCTCTGTATCCAAATAATCCTTATTTTCAATTTTAGAATCTGCACAACAATAATCGCATCTTAAATTACATCTATTTGTTGGAGAAAATGAAACTAAATTCACTCTCTCTAATTTAAATTTATCTACAATAAAATTACTTACAAAACCTAATTGTTCTAATTTATCTACAACTTGTTTATAATATTTTTTATCTTCATCAAGATTAAATACATCTTCCAGTTTATCAAGAGGTTTTTTATTTTTTATTGAATATTCTATAACTTTATAACATTCAATAGGAATTTTTATCCATTTACCATTTATCTTATTAGCAAGAATTACTTGATTTTCATTTATTATGTTGTCACATACATCATTTATAAAAAATCTATCTTCCATACTTTATTACCCCCTATATTTATGACAGTATAAAGAATTGTACTTCCATATTAAATTTTTATGCTATATCATTACCTCTTTAGATTTCTCTTCCATCTTTATTTTTCTTGTTGTTGTTAAGATAACTTTCTCCAGTGCACATATTATTGGAATTGCTTTATTAAATTCCCCTGTAACTTTTCTATTCATAAGTTTACATCTAACTGAAGTACACCACTCTTTCCTTAAGCAATCCTTACACTCTTCATTCTCTGAAATATAAATTTTAATAAGCTCTTGTCTTTTTTCTTCACTAATATTCCTGTCAAAGACACTTCCAAGTTTAAACTCATTATCTCCAACACTAAAAGTACATGGGAATATATCTCCATTAACATCTATTGCAAAACTAACAATTCCACCAAAGCATTCTCCCTTTTTAATATTCAAATTTTTAATATCAAGTAAGCTAATATCTATGTTCGGATGTTCTTTTTTTAAATTTATTAACTTTGAAATTTGCTCATTAATTATATCTATATGATTATTTGTCCAGTTTAAACTCATAAAATCAGCAATTGGTACTATATTAGTAAATCCATACCTTACAATTTGAGCTATACTTTCATATAGTTCAGAAATTGTATCTGGTGTATATGTCATTCTTACTCTGACGTCTTTGCCTATATCTAAAAATCTTTTAGCATTTTTTATCACTAAATCGTAACTACCATCACCATTTGAAAATATTCTATTTTTATCATGAAATTTCTTAGTTCCATCAATACTAATTGAAATATTATCTATATTTTTACACATAAAATTTATAATTTCTTCATCTAAATAAGTTGCATTAGTCGTCATATCATAAATAATTTTTCTTTCTAATACTCTTTTGGATAGCTCTTTATGTATATGCTTTACTAATTTAAAGTTTATAAGAGGTTCTCCACCATGAAATACAATATATAATGGAATATCAAGTTCTTCATTTTTAATATTCTTACAAATAAAGTCTATGGTTTTATTAGCAGTATTTATATCCATGCTCTTACCTCTATCCATTCCTCGTTCATAGCAATATGTACATCTTAAATTACATTTTTCTGTAACAAATATCGTAAATTTCAGTTATACTTCACCTCCCCAAATTGCTAGCTCCATATTTCTCTTCGTTAAATTACACCATATGTTTAATTCTTTATCATCATTTTTTACTTTGTTTACCATAGCTGGACACTTAAAACAAAAAATATTCACATCACAATCTTTACATTTTTCAAAGTTAAATGGATATATTTCATTAAGATTCCTAAAAGCTTGATTTTCTTTTAGGTCATTCTCTTTCAGGTTATTTATAATTTTTTTATCAAATACACTTCCAACTAAGTATTCCTTTTCCACAAGAGAGGGACAAGGATATATATTTCCCTTATGATCTATAAATACTTGCTCAATACAAGCATTACATGAACACGAACACGGATTTATCCTATTCTTCTTACCATTCATTTCATTTTCACGAAACTTAGGTATCACAAGTGGTAAAACAGAGTTTTCATCTGAGTAAATTTCTCTATTTATTAGACCTCTTCCACTCGGAAGAAAATATCTTTCAATAGCTTTTGTATTAAGATCTTCATTAAGTTTTTTAAATTTTTCTGACATTTGATAATTTTTTTCACCAAAAACCATAGATAAACTTATATTATTAAACTTCTTATTTTGAAGTTCATACACTACATTTAATACTTTTTTAAATACACCTTTTCCTCTTATGTTGCTACATGTTTCTTCATCAATTCCATCTAAACTTATATCAACTTTATGAAATTTACTGATAATAAAGTCAATATTTGTATCATTAATTAATGTTGCATTTGTTGATAAACTAAGTTCCTCTAATGGAAGTTTTTTTTTGATATAATTCACAATTTCAAAAAAATCTTCTCTGACCAATGGCTCTCCACCAGTTAAAACCAAACTTCTTACATTTAACTCATATAAATTATCTATTAATTTTAAAATCATACTAGTATCCATATAATCTTCTTCTTTAGGACTACAACTTGAAACGCAGTGATTACAACTAAGATTACATCTATTTGTAAGAGAAAGATGCATGTCTTTAAAGTTTTTTTTGTTGAATAGATTCCCATCAATTACTTCGTTTTTTATCATAATATTTAATATAGATTCGATATATTTCTTATCTTCATCTTTTTTAAAACAATCTATTAATTCTCTGACTTTCCATTTGTTTTTTTCAGCAAGTCTAGTATATTCATATACTTCTTCTGATAATTTTACATGTCTCTTTTTTTCTTTATTATATAGAATAACTTTTCCATTTCTTTTGTTTATTAATAAATCATTTTCTCTAAACTTTATCTGTATATCATCAAACAATCTTATCACCCCATGTTATCTTAGAATCTCAAACTTAATCATTTTGTGAAATACCCTCTGTTATCTCTGTTCCTTCAATCTTATCTTTAGATAGATATACTGCAACAAACCCCATAATAATAAAAATCGCAAATAGTATAAATATCTGATTAAAAGGAATGTTATATTCTATAGTCCTATTAAATCCTCCTGCTAAAAGAGTTTTATTTGATTTTGAAATTCCCCAGTTATAATATATGGTTGCAATTATAGTTCCTATTATAGTTGCAATGATTCCATATAATTCACTTTCAATTATTAGAACTTTTTTAATACTCTTGATACTCATTCCAATTGCTCTTAGCGTTGACAATTCTTTTCTCCTTGATATAATGTTACTTCTCATAATGAAAATACTATTTACAGCAAGTATAAGTATAATTAGGCATTGATATATTGCTGCAAGCCTTTCCTCTGAGCTTTGTTGTACTCCAACCAGTTTCAAATCCTCACCTTTTCCACCAATTGATGTAAATGAATAATTCTTTGTTAATTCTTCTAATTTTTTTTCCACTGGATATAATTTACCTTTTTGAGTCATCACATAAAGCTTATTATATTCCTTTTGACCTGTTAGTTCTCTATAGTCATCTTCTCTAAATATTACTTGTGCTCCACTAGCATGAACATTGCCATCTTGAGCTGCAGCATATACTTCTTTCATAATCGCACTAACTTCAATCTTAAATGCTTCATACTTTTGAGTACCATCTTTGTATACAGGTAATTTTATGTCTATAACATCTCCAACCTTTACATTCTCAATTACCTTAGCATCAAATGAATGTGTAACTTGTGAATTTGTATTATTCACCAACATAACTTTCTTATATTGTCCATTTTTAGTATTTATCAAATTTTTCCCTTCTTCAATAAATGATTCTCTTTTCTTTAATAATTCGTCGCTATAACCTCTTATAAGAAGTGGATATTCATTATCATTTTTGTCTTGAAATAGTAAATTTCTTCTATCTAGTTCCTCTTTATAAGATTTTGATATTTTATCCTTAGATAATAAAATATATCCATTAGGATTAAAAAAGTTTGGTTCTACACTTTCTACCCCTTCTATATTTTTTATCTCTTCTATCATACTTTCATCAATTTTGTAAAATAAGCTTTCTGTACCATTGTAACTACCGCTTACGGTTTTATCTACACTTCCATATGACATGCCAAGTCCGCCACCAGTTACTCCTGATTCTATGTTGTCCTTTAATAGACTTTTTGTGCCAAGGTTAAATATAAACATTGTTCCAACCATGGTAATCGCAAGTATTGTTATAATTGTTCTAGATTTATTTCTCCCTATATTTCTAATTGCAAGACTTCTAATTATGTTACCCTGCGTTTTGTTTGTTTTATTACTACTATATTTTAATTTTCTTTCATACATTTCACTACTTCTTATTGAATTAATTATAGACATCTTCACAGCTTTTCTGACTACTATAAAACTACTTATTGACACTGCTAATATAGAAACTGAAAAAGAATAAATTATACTTGAAATCTCTACAGTCATCATAGAGCTATATCCATAGATTAATCTCACTCCAATGTATGATAAAATCATTCCAAGTAACATACCTATTATCGTTCCTAAAACTATATAAATAAGACTCAGTACTGCAAACATACTCTTGATTTTCTTATTTGACATACCAATTGATCTCATAAGTCCTATTTGAACTATCATATCTTGCAGAATAATATTAAAAATATTGTAGATTACAAGGCTAGATACAATAACTAAAAGAAACATCTTTTGAATATTTTCCTTATTTTCAGATAAATCTTTTAATAGTTTTGCTGCACTAACTTCTGTATTTTCATGTAAGTAATCCCAAGTAAGATTTAGTTTCTTTTCCATTTTACTGATAAATTTAGATGTATTTTTTTCAGATTTAAGGAATATTACACCTTTATATGTATCTTCAGTTCTTATTGGAAGTTTTGTGCCTTTATATATAAAAGCCTGAGTTTTAATTCCTCCTAGTGAACCGGATAGAGAGGTATAGTATTTATTTGGCTTTTCAATTAAACCAACTATTTTAAAAGTTTGATTGGCACTATCCATTTTGTTAGTTCCATCATTATCAACATACTTATTCATTAACATTAAATCAATATTCTTGTTTAATGGATTACTTATACCTATCTGTTTTGCAACCTCTTTTTCTATGACTATTTCGCCTTCTTTAGTTGGATTTCTTCCTATCATCTTATAATTAAGTGACTCTATAAAATCTTTATCAAATGAATTTAAAGCAAGTTTAACACCACTTGCCTTATTAATTACTTCACAAAAATATTCAACACTGCTTGATTTTTTTACTTCAGTATCATTTTTCAACTTTTTTGCTTTATTTATATCAATTCCTTCAAACCATATTTGATATTCACCATGTAAGTTCTTTGCTTCTTGTATTTGAGAATCATAACCCTAAGCTCTAATTACAATAATTGAGAAAATAAGCCTGACTGAAAGTATAATACTCGATAATAGTGCTACTGTTTTTCCTCTTTGTTTTTTCATATAAGAAATTGCAAGTTTTACTATAAACAAAACTTCTCACCTCCATGACAAAAATTTATCATCCCTTATAAAACAAATTTTCTATTTTGGGGACATAACTCATTGCTTAATTACATAACATTCTTATTTATAAAACTTTCTATTATCCTATTTACACTTTAAGTTTGGTGCAGTTCAAGTACTACATAAAATTTTAAATTGAGACTTTGACTAACATGTATAATCTAAATTTATATGTTATTCTATTATATCTATACCTTTATAGTTGCATAATTTTTAAATAACTTTATTAAGTTAAATCCTTAAATAGTTTATATTAGAATATGATTAATTTTTGTATAACCAAGAATGCCACCCGCATAGCAGGTGGCTTATTGTTGTCAATAATCTAAACTTTCATAGTAAAACTTAATATGCTGGTGAGCCTTTTGGTGATGTTCCTGAGCTACAATCTCTTAAGCAATCATATATTCCGTTATATGGATCATTTTTACATGGATCTGCTTGCACCTCTACCTCTTCTATCTCTATTTTGTCAGTGATTTTTTCGATTTGTAATTTTTTATTTTCCATAATTATTCCTACCTTTCTGTAACTTTGTACTTTTTAACTTACACAAGCTACATATCAATTTAATTTGTTTGAAAATATTTTTTATACACGGCGCCTTATCCTATCGATAAAATATATAAATAAATATTTTCTATATGTAAAACAGATTACAATTCTAACAATTGCTCTGTAATTACAGATTTAATTATTTGTATCTCCTATAAATTACTTATCTTAATATAAAAAATAAATCTATAAAACCTTTTTAATAGAAAAATAAATAAACGATATTATGTTAATATTTCTTAATTTTCTTTTTATAAGAAACTTACTTATTTTATTTCTTAACTGTCTTATATACACCTGGTAATTATCAAATACATCTTTATAAAATTTTTATATGTTAAATTTTTCTTCTTAGTTTCAATAAAACACTCATATACTTCCAGACTTTGATTTATATTTTTATAATCTTTTTTACTGTATATTAAGATTAATTTATTTTTTCAATATATGTCTTCTTACTGCCTTTTAAATATGTTATAGAAAGTATTGTAATTATCTAATATATTTCTAATCAGAAAATATCAATAAATATATCAAAACTACAAATATCTAATAAAATTACTTTTTTAATATCTAGCTTGCTATTATGATATCACCCTCAAGTTTTAGATTCAATATACTATGTCTAACTGGACATTAAGCTTAGCTAAATAGATTATTTTTTGAAGAAATTAATAATAATTTGTACTAATAGTAATATTGTAATTAAAAATACAGCTAATGAGGAATATATAATGTATTCACTCATAATATTAAATATTAAACTTATTATAACTACTATAATTATTGATAATGTTATCTTTTTTATAATATTTCTATAATTCTTCTTCTCATAGATACTAAGAGGTTTATTTCTATGCTCTAAGGGCGCAACCTTATGTATTATAACTGTACTTAGTAAAAGTAATAGTATTAATATATATTTAAACTTATAAATGTCTATATTCTCAGTAACTAAAATAATTGATATATAAATTAGTGCAAATGTTATTGTACATTCTGTATAATTTCTAGCATGATATCCACCTGTAAATTGCCTCAAAGTACAGTAACAGACTAAAAATATAATTGTTTGTATAAATTTATTAAGAGCAATACCTATAAGTAATGCTACTGAAATATTAATGATAAAATAAACTAATGTCTCAAATCCATATCTATATATTTCAAAATCTTCATCTTCTATAACTTCATTTCTAACCAAAATATTTGCAAATTTATATGATAAACTTTTAAACATATTTATATTTCCTCCTTAAATACAAAAACTCTCTCTTGATTAGAGAGAGAATTTTGTACTTGTATTATTTTTTTTCAATTTTTTTAAAGCCTGTGGCTCTTCTGCTTGATGAGCTATCCATGAGCTTGCAGTATTTGCTGATAATCTAGATATTCCTAGGCTTAATGTTGACATACTTTTAAGTAAACTTAATGCTATTTTTTTCATTTGTACTTCCTCCTAATCTTTTATTGGTATCATTATTTTTAATATAAACTCATTATCTGAGTAATTAACTATAAGTTCTCCATCATATTTGCTTACCATATATTTGATACTTGCAAGACCTATTCCATGTACCCTATTATTATCCTTACTAGTCTTAATACGTTCATCAATAAACTTAATATCATTTACTTTAGTATTTATGAACTTTATTATGGCAAATCCATTTACGTATGTAGCTTTAACCTCTATTCTTTTTTCTGTATTATTATTCATTTTCATACATGCTTCAATTGCATTATCTAGTGCATTTGCAAATATTGCACATATATCAACATCTTGAATAAATTGTAATTTTGATATATTTATACTGTCTTCAAATTCAATATTATATTTTTTACAAAGATATATCTTTTCTCCTAAAATTATATCTAATGTTTTATTGCCTGTATTTCTAAAATACTCAAAATCATTTATTTTATTTTCTAAATTATTTACATAAGATATAATTTCTTCTTTAGTATCATAGTTTTTTATACAAATCATATGATTTTTTAAATCATGATAAACATATTTTAATTTATCATGTATTTCATTTATAGACTCATAACTTTTATGATCTATTTTTATTCTCTCATTTATCAGTTCATATTCTAACTTGACTTTATCATCTTGTACAATTTTCCCTATTACTATTAAAATTATTATGCTAGATGACACAATCAATAAAGTTGAAAGTATAATTACAAATATATTATCATCGCTTACAGAATTATTCTTAAGATTATACCCAAATATTAATAACAAACTTACTATATTTGATAATATAGGTAAACCTATAAGCACCATATCCTTAGGTTTAAATTCTATAGATAATTTAAAATACTTAATTGACATAAATATTATAAATAAGAATTTTTTAGATATCACAATGGACTCTAATCTAAATAAATTTCCATTTAGTATTATATCAATATTATTTAATTGATTTATAACTACAACTATACCTATAGCTAAACCTTCCCCCATCATTAATCCTAACCAAAATAATAAGCTAATTAATATACATTTATATATACTCTCTTTGTATGAAGCAATATAAAATAAAGAACCTATTACTATACATATGATAATCTTAAAATTTGGAAATATACTCATAAAATTGACCAATGACATAGATACGAGTACAAGTGTCATATAAATTGTATATTTTCTGAAAGATATATTTTTTTTCCCCAATATACTCATGACTAAAAAGAATATAATCCAATCTATACAGCCTGTGATTATATTAATAATATCCCAAAGATTTATATTTAATGTTTCTAACATATTATATCTCCTAATATATTAGTTATTGCTAATTTTAACCCTTTCACTCTATATTTACTTACTGGTATACTCTTTCCATTTATTACTACACTATTTCCATTCATAGATTGTACTAATTTTAAATTAATTATATAGCTATTATGGCATCTGAAAAATCCAAATTCACTTAATATTTTTTCTATTTTGGAAATACTCATTTTTGTAGTGTATGTATTATCATGTGTATAAATCACTATATTAGGTCTATCTGTTTCTATATAAATAATAGAATCTATTTTAATTCTATCTACATAGTTCTTAACTTTGATAGTCAAATAATTATTCCTTTTTTTCATTATCTCATCTATACAAGGTAAAATATTTTTTGTGATTTTTTTTTCATTTATTGGTTTCAATATGTATCTATATGCTTTGACTTCATACCCTTCTTGCATAAATTCAGGAAATGAAGTCATAAATATTATCTCCAGATTTTCGTCAAACTCTCGTATTTTTCTTGAGGTATCCATACCATTTAATATCTCCATTTGTATATCAATAATTAATATGTCTAAATTTTTTGGATAGTTACGTAACAACTCTTTTCCTGATGAAAATTCATGTATATTATAATCCATGGTATATGAGCTTAATACCTTTTTTAATATATCTTTTATCTACAATGTAATTCATCATCACATATCCCTATATTAATCAAAGTCTAAACATCCTCTCATTGGTATACTTGAACTTACTTTTATATTACTTCAATTTATATCTTTTTGCCATATATTTATGGCTATTTAGGCTTTAAATACTACTTTTTGGACAATAAATATTACTTTTCAGAACTTAAATGTAACATTTTGGACTAAACCATAATCAATGACCTCATATTTAAATAAATACCATACTACTCCACTTTAACCACCTTAGGTAATATCTGAAGGCAGAAACTCCTATTTGATTTTTATCCAATCAAATTTATATGCACCTAAAGTTAGCTTACCTTTGATATTAGTATTTTCCAATATATTTACACCACTAAAACCACAGTCTATAGTCTTCTCATTAGATGCAACATTAGTTACAAATACTACCTTCTCATTAGTTTCTTTATTCTCACGCTCTAGTGCAAATATCTCTCTTCCAAAATCCAATACATTTTGATTTGCATATGGAGAGAATGCACTCTCTCCTTTTCTTATATCTATCATATTTTTAAGTCCAATAAATATCTTATTTCTTCTAGAATTATTTTCTAATTCATAACAAATCCTACTATACTCTAACTTTTCTCTATTTATTCTTCTGTTTATACCTGATTTTTCTACTCCTTCATAATAGTTTCTAGAGCCTAATAGAGAATGATAGTATATAGCTGGTACACCTATAAATGATAATAATAATGCATGTGCCGATAATATCTTTTGTATTTGGACATCTTCCTCTATATCTTCATCTTTATTTAATAAAGCATCTAAATAATTTATATTTAACTCATATACAGACTTAGTTCCATCTGGATTATCCTTGTATGATACTCTACCACCATTAACTATAGTCTTATCTACTAACATTTTACATTCTTCTTCTGTAAGTATACCTTCTGTAGGTCTCATTCCTATTCCATCATGACTTGCTAAGAAGTTAAAGAATGTAGCATTATCAGATACCTTATCTATAGTCGAAGCCCATTTTGTAAGCTTAGTAGAATCATGTGTAGTGAATGTATGAAGCGTTAATGGTGGTAATGTAAATTGATATACCATATGTGCTTCATTTGTAGTATCGCCAAAATAGCTTATATTTTCTAAATGAGGTACGTTAGTCTCAGTTATTATTTGAGTATTTTTCTTAAAGTAATCAAGTATTATTCTCCATAGTTGTATTATCATGTGAGTTTGTGGTAAATGTATACAGGTAGTACCAGACTCCTTCCATAAGAATCCTATAGCATCAAGTCTTATAGAATTTGCACCATTTAATGCATAGTTAAGCAAAACTTCAGTAATCTCTATAAGTACTGGGAAATGTTTAACATTTATATCTATTTGGTCTTCACTAAATGTAGTCCAAGCAGTCTTTACACCGTCTTTTCCTTGGTACTTATGTATTATTGGAGAAGTTCTAGGTCTTACTACATTTGAGTAATCAAAATTTTTATCTCCTGGTATAAAATAATTTTGATACTTCTCTTCTCCACTTAAGTATCCCTTAAACCATCTACTACTCTTTGATATATGATTTGCAACAAAATCATACATTAATCTATAATCTTTAGATAAATTGTTTATATTCTCCCAATTTCCAAGATTGTTATCTATTTTCATATAATCAACAACAGAGAATCCATCATCTGAAGTGTATTCAAACATAGGAAGTATATGAACATCAGTTATAGTATCTCCTACTTTATTGTTTAAGAATTTCTTTAAAGTATCTATAGTGGGTACACCTTCTTCATATATACTATCTCCGTAAGTTATTAAATATACATTCTTTTCAGATATAGCATCCACCTTGTCAAAATCCTTACCTTCAAACTTCTCAATAGTAGCTTTCATCATATCAAAGAACTTTGGTTTGTACTTTTCTTTATATATTTCTTTAAGTTTTTGTTCTATACCTTGTAACAGTATCGTCTTATTCATGGTATTCTCCTCCTAATAATTTAAGAGTTATGTATCCTTTAGCTTTTATTTGTACACTAGAATCCAAAGTATCCAACTCCCTCTCATATAAATTGGTTATCTTTATATCCTTTATATATTTGCTATTTATACTTATTTCTTTAGTTTTACTTGTCGGATTAAATAATCTTACTATTACTCCATCCTCTTCATAAGATTCTTTACACATACTCATAAACACATCATCATTATCTATATTAAATAAGCTATAGCTTGATAAGTTTATAGTATTATCTTTAGGTATTTCAAATCTTTCTAGTCTTTCTTCAAATAAATTCAAATCTTGATTTTGGTAAGTAGTGTATTTATTTATAAATTTATCAGTAACATCAAATAATGCTGTTACATCTTCATCTGACTCATCATAGTATATGGCATACTCAAACTTCAATTTCTTATTAAGAAGTTGTGCATCTTTAGTATACACGACCTTGTTATTTATACCAGAAGCTCTACCTGGTCTCCAAGCCAAGTTATCTCTTCCCAGTAAACCAACACTTCTGTATAAAGTAAGTGCTATTTTGCTATCTTCTAATATTTCATATTCTTTTATACCTTTTGTCACTAAAGCAAAGGTATTGCTATTATCTTTTAAAGCTACAAAGTTCTCTAAAGCATATATACATACTGGCTTTTCAGCAAACTTTCTTTCTTTCCAATTATCTAAGTACATATTGTAGTTTTGTCTTGTTATGGCAGAGAATCCTTGGTCACTTAATGACACTTTTGATTTTATATTTGTATTGTATACAACTCTTAATCTATGGTCTTTTACAGTATTTTCTATATCATGTGAAACTCTTATAAAATTTTCACCACTTCTTACTTCTATCTTAGTTATTATTTCTAATATAGTTGAATTTTTATTTGATTTTCTTTCATCTATATCAAAAGGTAATTCTACACTATGCTTTAACTTCATAGTTTGTACTAAATTGCTCTTTGATACTTCTAATAACTCTGCTTTAGTTGCTAATATGTCTTTATCGTTACCTAATGGGGAAAAATCATATGAATCTCCATAATCACCACAATTTTCAAAATGAACTATATTATCTATTCTTTTATTAGTAGATTTATTAACTAATAGTAAGTTATTGTTATCGAATATTAATTCATATAAATCATTTTCTATACTCCTATCATTAGATACAACTAACATATCAGCTGTTTCTTTGCTATCTTGATTAATTACTAATGTAGTAAATCCCATAGGTTTAACATTTACATTAGCTAATCTGACTTCAGTTCTATAGTATCCAAGTAATTCTACTTCTTTTTCACCTTCAGCAGTTACTAATATCTGCTTACCACCACTTAGAACTTCTTGGCTATTTATAGTGAATTCTACAGTTTCTTTGTCTATAGTATTTATTGTAAAGTCTTTTTCCTTAGTAAATATTACAGCCTCTATTATTTCATTCATACATTTATTTTTAGTGTTAAATACAACTAATATATTGTCTCTATTTAAATATTTACTTATAGCTATTGTTATTTGTTTCTTAACAATATTTATAATATCATCACACATTACATTAACTTTTTCAAGTCTTGTAACTATGTCTCTATTCGTCTCATCCGAGTTGCACCCACCTATACTATCATGTGCATGTGCATCAAATAGTAACTTCCACATAATATCTAACCACCTAGACTTATAGCTTATTCCAGAAAATTTACCTATTACAGATAATGGCTCTAATACATAAAGAATCTTATTTTCTACTAAAGTGTTTAAGTATTTTATATCGTATCTTTGAGACTTTATAGTATTGTGTATTCTAGACTTTTCACATGCTATTAGCTCTCCATGTATCTTATTATCAAAATTGTTAGTCCAAGTATCCTTCATAAAAGTTTCGTAATCTGATAATACAAACTCATACTTATCTTGCTTTTCATTTAATTCTTTTATAGTTTGTGGGAAATGCTTTCTTACTAAGACTTGGTCTCCACCACATGGTAAAAGTAAGTTGTCACAATCCCTATTTAAACTTTCTAATTTTTCAAGCATAGGTATTAACTTATCTTGTATATACTGATTATCAGATGATAAGAACTTACCTGACCCATATCCTAAGAATATATTGTTAGCTCTAACACTTTCATTATCAGGAGAAACCCACTTGAAGTTTAAATTTCCCTTTAAATCATCTATGTATATTCCCCTTTGTAATATACTATATTCCATATCAAATCCGTTGAATATGGATGGTAAATATGCATTTTGTCCAAATATATCAGGAAGATATCCTACCTTCATACTATGCCCATACTTGTTCCCAAGTCTTGTGCCATATAAAAGATTTCTTATTATAGACTCCTTGTTCACAAGTATGGAATCTGTTTGGGTGTACCAAGGACCTATAAATATTCTTTTGTCACTTACTAACTTCTTAAGTCTTTCTTTTTCTTCAGGATATATCTTTACTAATTCTTCAACAACAGATAACTGTGCATCAAAAGTGTAAGAGGTATAATCCGTATCCTTTTCAAGTACATCCATTAAATAAGGCATATTTTCACTTAATAATATATTTGAATCTTCTATAGTAAAGTACCATTCTCTATCCCAATGAGAGTGAGGTACTACATATACTTTTTTCCTATTATTCATATCTTCCTCCATATAAAATCATCTTTTTTAACTATTTTTAAATAATTTTATTAAATATCTACTTGTGCAAATGGGAATTATTCTAGTTAAATTTATCCGAATAATTCCCAATTATTATTATGCTGTTTTATCTATATCATTTTTCTCTTGTCTTTTTATAATATTGAATCTTATAAATATATTGGCTAATGCTATAAATAACGTACCTACTATTAAACCTACTAGGTATGCCCATAAATTTTCTACTAAAGGCCATCCCCATATAGCTGGCAATGGATTCCATTGAATAGCACCCAACATTACTGCTGTTATAGAACCTATTATTGCACCTAATATATTTATAGGTATTGTTATTAGAGGATTTTTCAGCATGAAAGGTATCGCCCCCTCACTCACAGCTATTAGTCCAAGTATTATAGAAGAGTTACCCACCACTCTTAGGTTATCATCAAATACTCTTCTCTTAACTATAATCTTATCTAAAACAGTAGCTAAGCCTAATCCTATTGGTGGTATTACTATAGATAATACTCTAGCTGTTAATGGGAATACACCATCCGCTGCAAGACCTATAGCTATAGCACCTGCTGCCTTGTTTACTGGTCCACCTAAGTCAAACGCAGTACACGCTGCTATAACTACAGTTAATGCTATTGTACTAGCAGTACCAAAAGATTCTATTATATTTGCTATAAATGCATTTACTCTACCAAATGCAGGGTCTACAGCATAGAAGTTTAATAAGAATATTACTAACATTGTTATACCTGGTAATAAGAACATGGGCTTCATAGCTTGTAAGTTCTTGTTTAACTTTATGTTTTCATTTAAGAATCTAGTAACATAACCTGCAACTAAGCCTAATATTAAAGCTCCTATAAACCCTGATGGTATTCCACCTTCTACACCCCAGAAAGTAAAATGAAGTCCTCCAGCAAATGCACCACCTATAAATCCTGGTACTAAAGCTGGTCTATCAGCAATAGAATATGCTACATAAGCTGAAAATACTGGGTATATAAACTTAAATATCATACCTCCAAACATATCTAAATATCCTAACAATTCATAAAATGTATTTCCACTTTCTATAAAAGTTCCCATATTGTCGATTTGACCGATAGCCATAGCAGTAAGCTTAGCTATCCCCATCATAAGACCTGCTGAAACTATTACAGGAATCATATATGATATACCTGTCATTACAGCTTCCATCATTTCTTTTAATATACCCTGTTTTGACTCAGATGTAGACGTAACAGCTACTTCATTATCTGAAACTTCGACTTTCCCATCTGGATTTTGAAGTACTTTGTTAAGTAAATCTTTAGAATGTTTTAAAGGCTCTGCTACTCTAACCTTAACGAATGACTTCCCTTGGTATCTTTCTATATTTTTAACAGCAACATCACAAGCAAATATTACTCCATCTGCTTTTTGTATTTGCTCTTTTGTATGTCTATCTTCTATACCACTAGCACCTTGTTTTTCTGATATTACTTTTATGCCCATTTCTTTACCTGCTTTTTCTAAAGCTTCAGCAGACATATATGTATGAGCTATCCCAGCTGCACAAGCAGTTACTACCAATACAGTTTTATTATATTTATTTGTATCTTTTTCTTCTTTATCGCCACGATTTAAATTCTTCAAAAATTCATTAGCATTTTTAGAAGTTCTTAAATCATTATAGAAATTCTCATCCATTAAAGCTACAGATAATTCAGATAATAACTTCAAGTGGGTAGTCTCTTGTTCAGACTTAGGTATAGCCAATAAGAATACTAAATCCACTTCATTACTTTCATCTATACTTTCCCAGTCATTTATTTTATTGTTTAATCTAGCTACAGCAAAAGCTGCCTTATTTACAGAGTCACATTTACCATGTGGTATAGCTAGCCCTCTTTCTAGCCCAGTTGGAGAATGTTTTTCTCTTTCCATTACGGTATCAAAGAATTGTTCTTTTGAACTAATAATATTTTCTTTATAAAGCTTGTCTATTAACAACCTTATAGCTTCTTCCTTTGTAACTGCATTTACATCTAATGCTATTAAATTTTTGTTGGTCATTTTAGCTAAATTCATATCTCACCCTCCTATTAATACATTTACTTAAATGCTTATTTATCTTATAATATTATTATATATTATATAAAAAACATTTTCTTATACATAAAAAGTACATTTGTACTTTTTAACTATATACAAAGGTGGTGATTAATATTAGTAGTTTCATAATGAAATTTTCACATAAATTAAATAATCTTAGTCATGCTGAGAAACATATATTTTATTATATAGACTCGAGTATACATACAGTGAAGGATTTATCACTTACAGCTTTAGCTGAGATAAATAACGTAAGCACTACCACAATAATAAGAATGTGTTCTAAGATAGGACTATCAGGTTACTCTGAATTAAAGCATATACTTAAAGATTTAGATAAGGAACATACATCTATATCTGGTGACTATCATGTTAGTAATATAATAGATAACTTAAATCAAAATCTATCAAATCTTAATTTAACAAATATAAATAAGCTAGCTAAAAATATTAAATCTGCCAATAGAATAATAATAGTTGCAGTAGGACTATCAAAGCCTATTGGAGAATACTTCTCAAAACTACTAATGCAGGCTAATAAAAATAGTTTTTATGTATATGAATCTCATATGATTGACCTGTTAGATAAAACAACAAAAAAACAAGACTTAGTAATATTTGTATCTAATAGTGGAGAAACACGCACACTAATTACAGCATGTGAAAAGTTTAGGTACAAAAACTTAAACACAGCAGCTATAATAAATAGCCCTAATTCTACGCTATCTATGCTAGTAGACATACCAATAAATACATGCTCTCAAAAGCTTAATATTTCTGGATACGACACTACTCCAAGGTCTACTATACTAGTTATTATAGATATCTTATTTGAGACTTATCTAAATATTATTGAATAATAAAAAAGATATAGTTATAAGTAAAAATATCTTCCTTAAAACCACATAGTATAGAATGTATTAAACATTTATTAAAAGTAAGAATTGAATATCTAAAAGAAATAGGAATTAGGAATCCTGTATGAATGAAATAATTTGTTGAAGGAAACATCACTCAAAGTTAAGTAAAGTACGTTTCCTTGCTTTTATTATGTTACAAATTGAAAATATTAACACAAAACTTTGTAAGTACATACTTATTATGGTTCTAAAAAATATATGGAAATAATTGGATTTGATTGCATGAAATTATTGTTGTAATATTTAGTTAAATAAACAAATGATTGGGGCGATAATTGTGTGTTTAAGAAAACTATCAAAGTCAGAATTAACTGTAATGAAATTTATTTGGAATTTAAATACAAAAGTAAAATCATATGAGGTTATTAATTATATGAAAGATAAATATAGCTGGTCAGAAAAAACAACCTTAAAAACTTTATCTAAATTATCAAATAAAAGATTTCTGTATACTCAAGAAACAAGCAAATGTAGATATTATACAATCTCAATTAAAGAAGATAAGTATTATGAATTCATATCAAAAAAAATACATAAACTTTTAGTTTATAACTTTATAAAAAGTCTTTTGGTATCATTATCTCAGGAAGAATTAACAGATGAAAAAATAACTTCATTAGAAAAATGGATACAAAACTGGGAAGAAGAGGACTAAAGATTATATATACTATTATTTTAATATATATACTATTATTTAAATCAAAATTTTAATATGAAATTTATTACAAAAAATATAATTTTAATTTTCTATTTTTGACATTGTAATATATACAATAAAAATCTGTATTTTACATACCAAACTGATTTCTTATTTCTCTATCTTTACGCATTACCTCTTTCATATGTTTTAAAACATCAACAAGCATTCTAACTTCATACTCATCACAGTCGTTAAAAATTTCTTTAGCTTCTCCCTCAAATATAACTTTAGAATTTAATACATTATCACATAATAATTCATCTATTGTAACAGAAAGAGCATTGGCAATATTAATTAATACATGTAAACTTAATTTAGTTTTTCCAGTTTCAATGTTACTCATATGAGATGGTGTTATGTCTATTTTTTCTGCAATTACTTCCTGAGTCACATTTTTTTAATCCTTGCAATTTTAATTCTTTTTCCTAATGCGTTATAGTCTATCTCCATAATTATACTCTCCTTTCCATTTTTTATATTGTAACCATTGGTAGAGTATAATATAATAATCTATATACATGAATAATTTATATAAAATATTTTAATATTCAAAATTTAAAAAATTTATTGAAGATTAGATATCTACCCTACAAGTATGACTTTCTAGAACTAATAAACTATTTAAAATAAGTCGTATATATCTATAAAACCATTTATAGATATATCTGTACTATATTTAGATAATTCTGGAAAATTAGGATTTTCATTAAAATAGCGAGCATTAATATCTAAGCCTAAAAATATACATTTTTATCTATTTTCTATATCCTCATGAACAAATGAAAGTGTATCTTTCAATAGTGCATATTTCACTGAATAATCGAGGTTAAGAAAATGAGAATGTAAAACATCAATAATCACTAAAATTACAAACTGAGGGGATATAACATCTCCTACATCAAGATTTTTCGTTACAGCAGCTTTTAAGACTTCATCACAATATTCCTTCATTCTATATTTATAATTACAAGTTATTAATACCGTCTTTGCACCTTTTTCCTTTGCCATCTTCAAATATTGTTGTAAATTAGCACCACTAACGCTAATACATATAAGTAAAGATTGCTCATTAATAATTACAGAATTCATCTTCATTATATGTTCATCTGTAACATATTCCACACGCAGACCAAGTCTCATAAATCTGATTTTAAAATCACGTGCACACATTCCAGAGCTACCAATTCCGTATATGTATACATATTTAGCTTGTACCATCATATACGCAATCCTATTCATTTGCTCATCCTTAATTAGCGAATAACTTTTATTTAGCAACTCCTGATAAGTAGTGAATACCTCTTTTGTAATACTAGCGATATTTTCATTATCCTCAACTATATTATTTTCATATGCAAATATAAATTGACGATATCCTGAAAATCCACATTTCTTTGAAAACCTTGATAATGCTGCTTCTGAAACATATAATTTAGTCGATATTGTCTTTGCTTTAAAGTCTTGTTTTTTCTTATTCTTAATAAAAAAATCTGCAATTCTTTTTTCTATTGGTGATAAATCTGTATAAACAGATTCTAATATTGGAACAATACTTTTATTATATTGATTCATAATACCTCCTAAAAAAGCTCATGTCTATACTATAACAGACTGAGCTTTTCTTTTCGATATTTATTTCAATTCTATGCCAATTTCAAACATTCTTTTCCATGGCATATAAATACTTTCTATTTTAAACTTATATTTATTAAAAAACTCAAACGACTCAAAATATTGTTGACATCGTTTACGAATTTCTTGTTCTACATACTTTTGTTTATCTTTAAAATCATAATAAGAAAGTCCCATAGTTGGAAGTATATCATTAACTATAATTTGTCTTACATATGCTTGATAGATACCATCCTCTATATATCTATACGCTAAATGATACAAAGTTTCTTTAGATATACTATCAAGACTAAATGTTGCCATAGATAAAACAGTTCCTAAAGAATTGCAGTTAGTATTCCATCCAGCATATCCATATAATTTATCCATAAGGCCATGCTCATCTAGATATCTAAGTAATGTCAAGTCACTTCCATTGGAAAATGCGCTATCACAAAGTGCTACTTTCATACCACGATTTACGTATGATTCAATGCGTTGCACAAAATCCATAAGATTACGGTGACTTGTGTAAGTTAAATCTTGACTCTCTAATTGATTAAATGACTCTTGCATGATTTTTCCACACGTATTATACGCAAGAATGATATCTGCCTCCTTTTCATCTTCAACAAGTTCTCCATTTATAACACGTACATGGTGCTTTAAACTCTCCATGATAGGTCTATCTTCATATAGCGGGGTAATATATTTACCCATAGTCGAAGAAAAAAATGGATATACTTTTAAGGTACGATTATTATAATGATTCCAAGCTTTAGCAATCAATGAATTACCTACTTCATCTGCTCCTGGATATACATAAATATGTCTTTCTAGTTTTTCTTTATTTATAAATGAAACTACTTCTTTTTGAGCAATTGATGTATAACCAAATTCACTAGAATCATCCTGTGGAATAACTAAAATATCAATAAATTTGTCTTTTACGAGTTCTGCTACATGTAAATTATAAGAAAGATTGAATTCACATCTATTTTCATAGTCTTGAATATATTCTGGAGGTATTTTTATACTTTGAAGTTTATTTTCTTCTTCTTCATTGATTCCAATACGTTCTTTTTTATTTAAAAGCCATGCTCGTGTAAATAAATTTTCTCCATATTGTCCATAATAATCTGGTTCTTCCTCACTAGAATCATAGTGTGGACATCGCATTATGCACTGAAATGCATATATAACAAGTTGTGGATATAGTTTTCTAAGTTGTTTTAATTTTTCAATACGATGATAAACTACTTCTTTTGTCTCGGTATGGATACGAGATGGTAATAGGCCTCCATATAGTAACATATCTAAAGAAATCACTGCGTATTGACAGTTTTTTGACTGTTCTAATACAAACTCCCATAATCCTCCTATGTCTGCAGGCTTTTTCTTTTTGGGCAATAATGACTGAGGAGGAATAATAAGCTCTACATCTTTTCTAGAAGCAGTTATTAGTGATGGAAACTTTATATTACAAGGGCGCTCATCTAGTGGTACATACAGAATCTTCATTACATTAATTCAAGCGCTTGATTTAGTGCTTTCTCTCCATTAATTGTTCCATAAACTCTCATATCAATTACAGCCACTGGTTTTCCTGGAAAGTTACCCTCTACTTGGTTAAGAGCAAACTTTAATTGTGGTCCAATAAGAACGCAATCAACTTCTTCATCCAGAGCAGCAGCTTCACTATTCGATAAAGCCCATATTTTAACGTCTAATTCCCTTTGTTGAGCAACTTTTTTCATTTTTTCTACGAGTATAGACGTAGACATACCTGCATTGCATACTAATAATATTTTTTTCATTATTTTAATTCCTCCTTATATAAATGTATGAATTTTTGTGCTATGAACTTTAATGTTTCTGCATTCATAAGTTGGTCTTCTGCATGCACAAGCAATAAAGAATATTGACCAATATTTCCTTGAGCCTCTTTTTGAACTAATTTAGTATGTTCTTTATGCCCTGCAATCAAATAACTTTCAGCTTCTTCCATAAGTTTATCAATATTATTAAACTCTCTTTGCTCACATAATTGTATAATTTCCATATACAAAGACTTTGCTGCACCTACTTGGGATATAATATCAAATGCAGTCTGTTGCTCTTCATTCATTTCTAATTCTTCACTCATTTTAAAATTCTCCTTTCTATGTCTTCTAATGCTTCTAATATAGAAGTCATTTTTTGAGCAGGTCCACTATAGCTCCCATTCCCTACATAATAAGCCAAATCGCTTTTTTCAAACATTGAGTAATCATTTTCTGAATCACCAATAGATATAATTTTGCTATTTGGATACATCTCTTTTATCTTATTACCTTTGCTAACATATTTTTGTAAAATTTCTAATGATGTATTGCTTGTTTTAACAGCCTCTAGATACTTATAATTCTCATTAACATGACTTTGTAACTTTTCAATTTCAGAAAGTTCACCAATAATAAGAAATAATACTATTGGCTGATATTCAATGATATTTTTAAAGTCCTCAACAATCTTACTTGAGTCATAGTATTCTTTTGGAAAATCTTTATCTCTGTCACTATGCCAATAACGATTACTTACAGTATTTAATTCAACACGAATATTAAGATTACGTAATTCATTATAAAGTTTTTTTGCTTCTTCTTTATCTAGCAGTTTCGCCTGAATTTCTTGTTCATTTTGAATTACTGCTCCATTTTGAGAAATTCTACAATCAATTTGTAAGCCATACTTATGGTCAATATAGTATGCATCATGATCCAAACGTCCTGTATTCGCCATAAGGCGTATACCATATGTTTGTAACTTTTTTAACAAATTAATTGTACGTTCACCACCAATAACCTCATTATTAGAATCAATCAGTGTTCCGTCAAGATCAAACATTAATATAGTATTTATCATTCACTCACCTGCTTATTAGATAATTTTACAAATGGCATATAAATTAACACAGAAATAATAAAAATTATTAAAGTTGTAATTATCGCACCAATATTTGCTCCAGAAGCAAGATATGCACTGATAATCGGTGGAGTTGTCCATGGTATAAGAACATATGTATGGCCCATAAAACCAACTATAGTTGAAATCGTTCCTATAGCAATACCAAGCATACTTGTCAGAATCATCGGAATAATCAAAATAGGATTCATAACAACTGGAAGACCAAACATAATCGGTTCTGAAATATTAAATAACGCAGGAAGAAAACCAAGTTTAGCAATTTCTTTTTGGTCAGATCGCTTACTAACAAGGAATATAGCCACTACAAGAGCAAGCATATTTCCTGCTCCTCCCATAAATGCAACTGAATCAAGAAATGGTTTTGTCATAATAGAAGTCATTGCTTGATTAGATGCAATTGCATTTGCATTTGCTGTAAGACTTGCTAAATAAATAGGTTCTAAAATTGGATTAAAAATGAACGCAGAGTGTACTCCCATACCCCATAATAACATATATAAGAAGTAGATAATCGCTAAACCAATTGGAGAACTTACTATATTAGTAAATGGTTGTTGTATTATTTTGAATACAAGATCATTTAATGGTTCTCCTGATAAATTTGTAACCATGCGAACCAGACCAAAAACAATAACTGCAAGCATTACTGGAATTAATTTATTAAATGAGCGAGCAATTGAAGGTGGAACGCTCTCTGGCATCTTAATAACTAATTGACGAATTGATGATAATTTTCTTATTATTTCAACCGTAAAAATAGCACAAATGAAAGACATAAACATCCCAGCAGCACCTGTATATTGTGTATTGATATATTCTATACCAAGATCTGCATCAAAAGTTACGGGCATCAATATAAATAAACACACAACTGCAATGGCAGGTACAATAGTTGTTTCTTCTTTATAATGTTCACATAAGGCCTTAGCTGTTGTAAACGTTAATAATATAGCCATAATTGACATTGTAGCTGGAGCTATTGCTCCCCCAAACTTTGTTAGTTCTGTAAAAGGCATACCAAATAATTTATTAGTAAAACCATTCTCACCAATAATTACATTATTAATAAGTGTAAAAAATGAGCCAACAATCATAATTGGCATTATTGCAACGAATCCGTCACGAATTACTGCTAGATATTTATTTGCTGATAGTTTATTGGCAAGTGGAAGTAATAATCGTTCTAATTTTTCCATAAATTTATTCTCCTCCTAACATTGTAATTTCGTCACTAAATCTTTTTGTTATCACTTGCGGTCTAGTAATTATAGAACCTACCACCACACTATGACATCCTAATTCAAGAACACGTTTTGCCTTTTCTGGAGTATCTATGTTTCCTTCTGCTATAACCGGATGTTTAACCTTGGATAAAATCTCACGAATTATTTCGAAATCGTTTTCTTCAACTTTAAAACCTCTTGTTTGTTTTGTGTAACCTACTAGTGTTGTCCCAATATAGTCAAATCCAAGCTTATCAGCAACTAATGCTTCTTCTACACTTGCACAATCTGCCATAAACTGCTGATTAGGATATTTCTTTTTAACAAGACTAAAAAATTTATCAATGGACATACCTTCATAGCGTGTATTACATGTTGCATCCATAGCAATCACATCTACATTCGCTTCTACAAGCGAATCTACTTCTTTCATTGTTGGCGTTATATACACATCACTGTTATCTATCTCGCGTTTAATAATCCCGATAATGGGCAATGATACTATATGTTTAATTTCGGCAATATCAGATACAGAATTAGCACGTATCCCAACTGCTCCTCCCTGCTTTGCCGCAAGTGCCATTCTCCCCATAATAAATGAAGAATAAAGTGGTTCATTATCTAGTGCCTGACATGAAACTATCAATCCTTTTGGTAGCATTGTATCCCTCCTTTGTAATAAGCCAATTATATCACCCGATATATGTGCAAACAATAAAATCAGCTATATTAGAAAGAACTTTCGATATTTTATTACAAAAAATGATCTATATGCTTAAAATTGAAATTACTTTCAAAAAATATAGTAAGGTTAATATTAACTTTTAGTTTTTATGTAAATATCAATTATTAAAATATGTCTCTTTCCATACTTATTTGATGTGATAAAACTTCTCTGGATTAAATAATTTTATACCCATTTTAAACTAAACCACCTTTTTCTATTAACTTTATGTCTAATTTATTGTACTATTTTCAGAAATACAGACATCAGTTGACTTAGTCAAGGTGATTCTTGTAAAAATCAAATGATAATTCGTAAGTATGATAGCCAGCAGATTGATTGAATGGTTCTGTTATATTTAAAGAGTCTGAGACAGAAAGTTCAATTAGAGCTTATGAATTTACTAAAAGATTATAAGTTAGATCAAAATAAGAAATTATTGAGAAGTATTGTTAGAAATAAATATAATTTACTATTATTCGATAAAAAAAATAATGATATAATAATATATAAAAGGTATAAATATAAATCCTTACAATGATGTATAGAGCATCAAATTTATGATAAATATATTGAACTTTTATTACTAATTATAAAGTATAAAATAAATCTTAATGAAATTACAAAATGATATTAAACATAATTATTAAACTATTTTATGAAAGGAAGTTTTTTATTGAATTTTACAGATTTTTTTTATTTTACAAAAATAACAACACAAGATATTATATATGATATTATTACTTTGTTAGGATGGTTTGTTGCTATAGGTACATTATATGCTGCAAAAAAAACTATAACTCAATCAAGAGAACAATATATAGAAGATAAAAAAGCTAGTGTAGTTGTATCCTTTGAGAGTGTAACTTTTGGACAATTTGCTTTTGTTTTTAGAAATTTAGGAAGTAAATATGCTACAGATATAAAAGTAAAAATTAATGAAGAGTTTATAAAACAATCTAAAGGCCAGACATATGATTCTTTAGTGCAATTATCAAAGTCTTCATTTGTTTTATCACAATATAATCAATTTAATCTAGTCTTATCAGAAAAAGATTTTGAAAAAAGTATGTTTAGTCTAGTAGCAGATTTTTATATAGAATACAATAATGGCTATAATAAAATAATTGAGGATACTCACATAGATTTATCCCAATATAAATGGGCTTGTGAGTTTGAAGACCCTATTGTACATAATATGAAAGAATTAATCAAAGAAAAGAAATACATGAATAGAGAAATAAAATCTATCAGTAGGAACTTTGATAGATTGGTTTTAAAATTTTATTCTTCAAATGAAAATATAAGTTGTTCTGCAAAATTATTTTTGATTGATATAAAAAATAAATGGAGTTATGAAGAATTACTAGAAGAAAAAGAGATTAAATTATATGCTGAAGGATTAGCATATGACAAGTATCAATATTCAATACCTGAAGTATTGAAGGAATTAAAATTAAACAAAATTATTTTTAAATATAGCATAGAAATAGACGATGGTATGCTTATAGAATTTAGTTCATATGGAATAAGATATATTAAAGATAACATTTATATATCTTAATTCTAAAATCTTATATAGTAACATATGTGATTCATATTAAAATTTTATATTTCCAATATTTATGATATAAGGAATAAATATTTGAAAAAGCTATGAGTGGTGTTTCCATAGAAGTTTCCTCACTTTCTTATGAGAGGAGGTGAAAAACTATGGAAAATCTAATGATGAGTATTATAGCTGGTGTTATATCCAGTTACATTTACGATAAATTAAAGAGCCACTCTGAGTGTGAACTGAACTATACCCCTCTTAGGAGACAGTTAAAATATGTAAAACTGTCTAAAACTAGGAGGGTTTTGTTATGTCCAAAACTAAGGTATCATCAGAACAAAAAATCAAGGCAATTGAATCATATTTAAAAGGTGAAAATTCAGTAATAAAAATAATGGAAGAATTAAATATTGGAAAACGTACATTCAGAGAGTGGATGCGAAATTATGAAACTTTTGAAAATGATGGTTTAATAAAACAAAGTGGCAAATCATGCTATTCTAGAGAGTTTAAATTGAATGTTATAGAATCTTATCTAAATGGTGAAGGATCTTATGACACAATTTCAAAAAAATATAAAATGAGATCTGTTCATCCACTAAAAACTTGGGTTAAAGAGTATAATATTCATAAGGAGATAAAAGAAACCCCGAAGGGAGGACTCTTTATGGAGACTAGAAAAACAAGATTAGATGAAAGAATTATAAGTAATAGGAAAATTCCTAGAATATGAGCAACTTTCTCATATTAAGTTTCATGATTTAAGGCATTCACGTGTTACATTACTTATGAACTCGCATGTTCCTATAAAGGTTATTTCAGAAAGAGTTGTCCATTCAAATGTTAATACAACTCTAAACATATATTCTCATGTACTTAATGAAATGGATAGAGAAGCCTCCGATAAAATAGCAGGGTAAATTATATAAGGATGAATCAAAGCTGTAAATGGCAAATGCAGCTTCATTTTTATGAAATATTTTGTTATTATAAATTTAAATTATTATATATTTTCCAATAAGTAAATTCAATATTAAAAAAATCGCTTTACGTTAATAAAAAAATCAATTTAAGTTTTGAAATTAAAGAATAAATATAAAAAAAAAATAGTATTATTAGAAAAAATATTTTTTTAATGAAATTCTGGGGAAGTAGAATAAAATTGTTGTTCTAAAGATTTTTATATGCCATAATGAAATTAATTAAATATATAGGAGGTTTTGTTATGAGTAATTTCAAAGATTTTGATTTAGATTTAAGAAAAGTTTCGAGTAGTAACGACGATGAGCCTCAAACTAGAACTATCATAACTACTATATCATTAATTGGAGCTTGTGACACTATGCCTAACCTTACTATCACTAGACCTTGTTGTCAAAAAGATGGACATAATATTGAGAATGATGTTGCACCACGTTGTCAATAAATTTTAATCATACATAAATAAAAATAAGGGGCTGTCGCACTAAAAAATAGTGCTACGCCCTTTTTTGTATAAAAAAAATAAATCCCAAGTTCAAAAGATCCTGGGATTCTTGTATAATAATTGTATGCAAAAACAAAATACTATACAAATTGATTATACTACTTATGGTGATAATTATCAATTTAAATTACCACTAAATATTGATTATATGATTCCAAAAGATGATTCTGTAAGGTTATTAAGTCAAATTATTGAGGAGATGAATTTAGAAAAATTATATAAGACTTATTCTCGAATTAGAGGAAATAGAGTAACCCCTAGACAACTTTTGAAAATTATAATATATGCAAATATGAACTGTATTTATTCTTCAAGAGAAATAGAGAAAGCATGCAAAAGAGA